>JAUWGD010000024.1 GCA_030606585.1 Dehalococcoidales bacterium
ATCTGAAAGGTTCTGTCTATTGTACACGTTGGCCCACTTTACGGGACTCGAATTGGCTACTGGTAAATATCGGTATGACGACGTGGGCGTAAAATGGATATCACAATCCATCTTTTTGTGACCCATTAAGCCAATTTGTGTGCTTGGCCTGCCCACACGTTAACCGTAGCAGTGTTACATGCGAGCACTACCAACAAGGCGGATAGTAAGTGTGTGTTGCAAATTGCATACAGTCGACCCTACTCCGTCTCCACCAGAAACGCGAATCAGATTTCCAAGGGCACATAAAAAAGCTAACAAATATCTAACGGAAGGAATGAAACAGGATAATACAAAATGGTACTTCACGCTCAAATTAAGTTTTTCATGGTAGACAGAACAATACCAAACTGAGCGTAAGGGTACTATTGAGGATACCGTCTTACAGACTTTTAATCAGGGAGTCACAGTTAAGATAAGACTTGACTTTTAGTATTACCAAAACTATAATCAGACTATGAGCGGCAAGATTGGCAGACCAAGAACAGGTAGAACGCCGAACTTCAGTATCAGAATAGACCCTGATGCCCTTAAACAGGCAAGGCATGCTGCTGTGAACCAGGAGAAGACATTAGGACAGTGGCTCGAAGAGGCGATAACAGAGAAGATTCAGAGGGAACAAAAAGAAAAGTAAATCAAAATAGGAGGTAAATAGATGAAACAAAGGGCACCTGCTTTACCAGATTCCGCTACCTTCCAACAGCTTTGGGATGCTCTTGGCTCAAAGCTAATTGAATCCTCACGAGAGTCCCTGCTTTACACGCAGGGGGTCGCAGGTTCGAATCCCGCCGCTGCCACTTGTTTTTCTGGCCTTTTTACCCCCTTATTTACGGATATTGACATCTCAACTTCATCTGGATGCTCTTCCTGAATATCTACGGATACGGGTCATTTATGAGTCTTGACAAGGGTAATTCAACCAGTTAAAGTATCCATGTCTCAGTTGTGCCATGATCGCTGGTGGTGCATAGAAAAAATCGGGAATGAGGATGAGCGTATTTATTATTCTACTTTCCAGGAAAGGCATCAAATGCCGATACTGAGATAGTAAGGTGCTAATATGGTGGAGCAAGAATTTAAAAATCTTTTTTCCCCTATCAAGATAGGCAACGTAACTTTACCCAATAGAATAGTGATGACAGGGGCTTTTCACAGGCTCACCGGTAACAGCAAGGTACAGTATTTTACCGCCAGAGCTAAAGGTGGAGCCGGCATGATTATGTCTTCCCCTCATCCTGCTTTCGGCACCAATGAAGCCATGATTCCGGAACTGAAAGCGGTAGCCGATGCCGTGCACCAGTATCCCACGAAGATTTTCGCCCAGTTATTCCATCATGGCGGCCGTATGTGGGCGCGGATGACCGGTGGCGGTGCGACTTTGGCACCATCACCGGTAAAGGTTAGATGGCCGCTTAAGGCCGGAGCCGCGGGTGTGCCGCATGCCATGGACAAGGATGAAATCAGGCGGATGGTAAAGGCGTACGGGGCAGCCGCCCTAGTCATGAAAAAGTCCGGGTATGACGGCATTGAAATTATGGCGGCCTGGGCCTTACTCCAATCCCAATTCCTGTCTCCGACGCTTAATATGCGTACCGATGAATACGGGGGAAGCCTGGAAAACCGCATGAGATTTCTGCTGGAGTGCATTGACTCTGTAAGAGAGAACATCGGGCCGGATATGCCCCTGGGCGTGAGATTTAACGGGGATGAGTTCGTGGAACGCGTATGGTGGACCAGGGAGCATGGCAATACCCTTGATGAAGCCAAAGAAATTGCCAAGGATCTGGAAGCTACGGGTAAGCTGGACTATCTGTTTGCCTGCGCCGATGCTATCGGCGCAGGGCACGTGCCTCCCATGTACTTCCCGCTGGGCGCTTTTACCTATATATCCGCCGGGATTAAGGAGGTCGTTAAACTTCCGGTAGTCGTTGTCGGCAGGATTAACGACCCGGTGTTGGCGGAGAACATACTTGTCAATAACCAGGCAGACATGATTGGCATGACCAGGGCCGTGATGTGCGACCCCGAAATGCCCAATAAAGCGCGGGAGGGCAGGCTGGAGGAAATACGCCGCTGTATCGCCTGCAACGAGGGTTGTGTCGGTCCTAATTTTATGGCGCTGCCGATTACCTGCTCCCTTAACTATGAGACGGGCAGGGAAATCCAGGGGCCTGTCAAGACCGCCGAAAACAAGAAGACCGTGATGGTAATCGGTGGAGGAGCCGCCGGACTCGAAGCCGCCAGGGTAGCCGCTTTAAGAGGCCATGAAGTATCCCTGTATGAGAAGAATGATGTCCTGGCTAAGGACCTGGATATTGCCGCCAGGGCTCCCGGGAGGCAGGACTTTACCGAGGCCAAGAGATACCTCGTTTACCAGATGAAATTACTCAAAGTTGATGTGCATCTGGGAATAAATGTCACCCCGGAGATGGTTATCCAGCAGCAGCCTGACGCCGTCATCGTCGCCACGGGAGGGTTACCTTTCATGCCGGAAATACCGGGGTCTGATAATGGCAATGTTGTGGCAATGAAAAAGGTTCTCGCGGAAGAGGTAGAGGTGGGGCAGAATGTGCTGGTAGTAGACTACCAGCATCACCTCTACGGGCTGGATACAGCCGATTTCCTGGCGGAGAGAGGCAAGAAGGTGGAACTGATAACCGATATGGCCTTCGCCGGCACTGAAGTAGATATCTACACCATCGAGACCGCTTACTTTAACGCTCTCAGCCGGGGGGTGGTGATAACGCCTCTCACGGGTCTTAAGGAAGTAAATGATAAGACTGCCACCGTTTATCATGTAATTACCAATTCTGAGCGACATATTGAGGGGATTGATACCGTCGTTATTTGCACCGATGAGAGGGCTAACGATGCGTTATATCATGCTCTGAAGGGACAGGTGAAAGAATTACACCTGGTCGGGCAGGCTTTGTCACCGCGGAAATTGCTCGATTCCATAGCCGACGCCTATGTTGCGGCTAGCGCATTATAGACCCTTTGGGAAAACTAACCGGATACCTCCGTAGACAAATTTATAGCTTGAAATAGGGAGTATTAACATGGCCGAGCAGGAATTCAAACATCTATTTTCACCCATCAAGATAGGCAATATGACACTGCGTAACAGGATAGTCTGCCCCGCTCATTGTACGGCTTTCTATGGCGAAGGTGAAGCGCCTAATGAAAGAATGATGCATTATCTGGCGGCCAGGGCCAGGGGAGGGGCCGGGCTGATTGTAACGCCGCAGAACGTGGTATGGCCTTCAAGTACATCCCGCAGTTATGTTGCCACATGCGATGATAAAGCGATGCCCGCTTTTGAGATGGTCAGCAGGGCTATACACGACAATGGAGCCAGGGCCGTCGCCCAGCTGACACACCTCGGCCCGCTAACCGGTTTTATAGACGACGCGGGAGCGGGATTTGCGGCATCCGTATCAGGAGGAGTAATGGGGCTGCTGCCTAGTGCATTGGGGAATAGCATAACTCACGAGATTAGCATCGATGAAATCAAGCTAACCATAAAATCATACGCCGACTCGGCCCGCAGGATGAAGGAGACGGGATACGATGGTGTTGAAATTACCTCCGACATGGGCACGGGCGGGCTGTTTATCTCATTTATGTCTCCCCTCACCAACCGTCGCACCGATGAGTACGGCGGCAGCCTGGAGAACCGCTTCAGGCTGCAAACAGAAGTCATCGACGCCGTGAGGCAGGCCGTCGGCCCCGATTTCGTGGTAGGCTTCAGGTTCGTCGGCGATATGCTGATGAACGGCGGCACGACGCTGGACGATGCTAAGATTCTCGCCGCTAAAGTGGAGGCGGACGGCCAGGTGGACTACCTCAGCATCGCCGCCGGCATGGCCGGGCACATTCCCCCCATGCATTTCCCCCTGGGATGCTTCGTTTATCTGGCCGCCGGTGTCAAGGAAGTGGTCAGCCTCCCGGTGGTATGCCACGGTAGAATCAACGACCCCGTCCAGGCCGAGCAAATACTGGTAGACAATCAGGCAGACCTTATCGGCCTGGCTAGAGCCCTCATCTGCGACCCCGAATGGCCTAACAAGGCACAACAGGGAAGGTCCGATGAGATACGCAAGTGTATCGCCTGCATCCAGTCCTGTGCCGGTAACTTCTTGAGGCGGGCTCCCATCACCTGCGCTATCAACCCGGAGGCAGGCAGGGAAAAGGATATGGCGACAATAATCCCGGCGGCGACCAAAAAGAAGGTGATGGTAATCGGAGGAGGGGCCGCCGGTCTGGAGATAGCCAGAGTGGCCGCCCTGAGAGGACACCAGGTTACTCTATACGAGAAGGAAAAAGAACTGGGAGGCCAGCTTAACATAGCCGCCAGAATACCGAAGAGGGAAGACTTCGCCGAGGTTCCCAGGTACTACGCTTACCAGATGAAGCTTCTCGGCGTGGAAGTCATACGGGAAACGGAAGTTACGCCGGAAATGGTCAGGGAAAAGAACCCCGACGCCGTGGTGGTAGCTACGGGTTCGGTGCCCACTATGCCTGTGGTAAAGGGAGGCAACAACGATAACGTGGTATGGGTGCGAGACGTTTTACAGGGCAATGTGGAGGTGGGCGAAAATGTGGTGGTAATAGCCGCCGAGCAGCACGAGCAGGCACTGGGAGTGGCTAACTTCCTCGCGGATAAAGGGAAGAAGGTGGAGCTAATCACACATTGCCTCTACGCCGGTTCCGAACTGGAAGCAGCCACCATGACGTTCATGTATCAACAGCTATTCGGCAAGGGTGGCGTTATCACCTCCCTGACGCAGGTAAAGGAGATTACAGATAGTACCGTGGTCGTCGGCAATGCTATGACGGGCGTCGAAAGGCGGATCGAGGGGGTCGATACGGTGGTATTTTCGGCAATCGGGAGAGCGGATGATGCTCTATACCATACCCTTAAAGGCGAGGTCAAGGAGATTTATGCTATCGGTCACTGCCTCTCGCCTCGTCTCCTCCAGGACTCGGTCTGGGATGGGGCCAACGTAGGACGGTTATTATAGAACGGCTTAAAACCGAATGAGAGCTTCAAGAAATGTCTGAAAACAAGAGTGTTTGGGTTCTGGCAGAGCAAAAGGAAGGGCAGATAGAGGCTGCCAGCCTTGAGACTTTGAGCTGTGGCCGGCAGCTGGCCGATGACCTCGGGGGGTGGCTTGTTGCAGTGGTGGCCGGCAGCGACATCCGGGACCTGGCCGGGGTACTGGCGAGCTATGGAGCCGATGAAGTATTTCTTTTAGATAACCCTCTTCTTCTGGAGTACAACGCCGAGCTATATGTAGAAGCACTATCCGGGCTTATTAAGGACGAAAACCCGGATGTATTACTTTGCGGGGCTACCCTGACCGGCCGAGACCTGGCTCCAAGGGTGGCGGCCCGGCTGAGCGCGGGACTGGTTTCGGAGTGCATCAGCCTGGCTATCAATCAGGAGGGGCGGCTATCGGGAACCAGACTCACCCACGGGGGTATGGTAAGCAGCACGATTCTTTGCCCGGCGTCAGGCCCTCAGATGGCCACGGTAAAGCCCGGCATCATGACAATAGACCGGCAGGATACCGCCAGGAAGGCGGAGACAAGAATAATCACGCCGGAGCTGGGTCGGAGCAAGAGCCACATACGCCTGAAAGGAGTGGTTAAAGCCGACCCCGATAAGATAAGCCTTGATGAAGCCGATGTTATCGTGGCCGGGGGCAAGGGAGTGGCCAGCCGGGAAAACCTTCAGCTGCTTGAAGAAATGGCCGGGCAGTTAGGGGGCATCGTGGCGGGCTCGCTGGGGGCAATAGACGAAGGATGGCTCCCCCGTAAAAAACTCGTCGGCCAGACCGGGACAACCGTTGCCCCGAAGCTGTACATTGCCTGTGGTATATCAGGTTCGATCTACCATGTCCTCGGCATGAGGGACTCAGGGTTTGTCATCGCCATTAATAAAGACCGCAACGCCCCGATTTTCAAGGTTGCAGATATGAGTATCATTGGAGACACCACCGAGATAATCTCCGCCATTATCGAACAGCTGCGTGGATTAGCAGGGGAAACCAGTAAGAATCACGGTGAGGCAGGTAATGCCGGAAAAGTTTGATGTCGTCATTGTCGGCGCCGGGCCGGCCGGTTGCACCGCGGCCATCGTACTGGCGCGAGCCGGGAAGAAGGTTGCGATTTTCGAAAGAGGCGACCAACCCGGAGCCAAGAATATGTTCGGCGGGGCGCTGTATTATACCGAGGCTCTCAATGAGCTTTTACCCGATTTCTGGAAGCAGGCCCCGATTGAAAGGTACGTAACCAGGCATGTCCTTACCTTTCTGACTACCGATGCATCCTTCTCCATTACCTCGGCAGACAATGAATTCGGCTCTCCGCCCTATAATGGTGTTACCTTGCTCAGAGCAAAATTCGACCCCTGGTACGCCAGTAAAGCGGAAGAGTCCGGGGCTTTTCTTATTCCGGAGACGGTTGTCGATGACCTCATCTGGGACGGGGATAAAGTCGCCGGTGTCATGGCGCAGAGAGATGAAGGGGAAGTGCTTGCCGATATCGTTATCGCTGCCGACGGCGCCAACTCCCTGCTGGCGAAGAAGGCCGGCCTCAGGAAAGAATTTGACGGCTCGTCCTTTGCCGTCGCCGCCAAAGAGGTATTGGCTCTCCCCGCAGAAACTATAGAGGCAAGGTTCGGTCTTTCCGAAGGCGAAGGGCTGGCCCAGAGCTTCGTCGGGGACTGCACCAAAGGCCTGACCGGAGGCGCCTTTCTGTATACCAATAAATCCAGCCTGTCCCTTGGTATGGTTGTCAGGCTAAGCTCGTTACAGGAAAAGCATACCTCTATCGCCGAGCTTCTGGATGATTTCAAGAGTAATCCCTGCGTCAAGCCGGCCATCAAAGATGCCATCCTGAAGGAGTATTCAGGGCACCTGATTCCCGAGGCGGGGATGAACATGTTACCCGAGCTCTGCGGTAACGGCCTGCTGGTAGCGGGTGACGCCGCTGGCTTACTGGTATCAACGGGGCTTACTCTTCAGGGAATGAATTTCGCTATTGCCTCCGGTTATGCCGCCGCGCAGGCTATTATAACGGCCAGCCAGAAAGGGGATTTCTCCAGAAAAGGGCTTTCCTGTTACAGGAGATTGCTTGAGGAAAGCTTTGTGCTTAAGGACCTGAAAACCTTCCGCCATGCCCCGGGCTTCCAGGACAATCCCCGCATATACGGGCTATATCCGTCGCTGGTCTGTGGAATATCAAGGAGGATATTCCGGGTTAGCGGTCAGCCGAAAAAGAAGATATTAAGCCTGGTCAGGGAGGAGATGAAAGGAAAAATCTCACCCTGGCGATTAATTAAAGATATTATACAGGCAGGATGGGCGTTAATATGGCCATAGAAGATAAACTGGCCACCATAAGATTCAATGTTGATGCCGAGCCGCATATCAGGGTGAATACCGGAATATGCGAAACCTGTCGGGAGAAAGACTGTCTTTATATCTGCCCGGTACAAAACTTCACGCTGGCGGAAGACAAGCTGGTATTTTCATGGCAGGGCTGTGTGGAATGCGGCGCTTGCCGTATCGCCTGCACTGCCGGCGCTATTGAATGGGCTTACCCACGGGGCGGCTTCGGGGTTTGTTTGCGTTACGGTTAATACCGGAAGTATGAAGCAGGGAGGTACTTAGTGAATATAGCGGTATGTATCAAGCCGGTGCCTGATGTCAGTATTGTTACCCTCGACCCGAATACCGGCCATATTAACAGCGACGACCTGGTTTATATAGTTAACCCTTACGACATGGTCGCCCTGGAGGAAGCCGTGCGGATAAAGGAGAAGGATGGAACCAGCCGGGTTACTCTGATAAGTATGGCCCCTCCCTCAGCAAAAAGGCTTCTACGCCGGTGCCTGGCTATGGGCGCCGATGAGATAATGCTCCTCTGGGATAAAAGCTTCGAAAATTCCGATAGCTACGCTACCGGGGTCATACTGGCCAGGGCCATTGGCTCCGGTCAATACGACCTTATCCTCTGCGGGCAAAAGGCTATTGATACCGAGGCAGGGCAGGTCGGCAGTATCATCGCGGAAAGACTCGATATCCCGTTAGCTTCAAGGGTTATAATAATTGATATTTCTCCCGGGGTTAAGAAAGCCGATATAGAAAGCAAGCTTGAGAAAGGAAATAGAGCCCGGATAGAGGTCTTTCTCCCGGCACTGCTCACGGTGGAGCTTGACCTTAATGAGCCGCGATATGCCAGCCTGCCGTCGCTGATGGCCGGGCTTAGAAAAGATATCACGGAGTGTGACCGGGAGACACTCGGACTCTCTTATGGGGAGGTGGGCTCCGAGGGGTCCAGAACCAGAACCGCGGCTCTCTCGCTACCCAAGCCAAGGCCTAAAAAGGTATTTACGCCGGACTCCAACCTCTCTGCGGAGGAGCGGTTACGCCTTGTCATCTCCGGTGGCGTTACCCAGAAGCAGAGCGATGTGCTCGAAGGTGACCGGGGTAAGATAGCTGCAACCGTGGTTCAGTTCCTTAGCGAGAAAAAATTTCTCCCGACAACTGAAGAGCAGCCGGGCAGCAATATCCCCCCGGCCTGACGGGATAAACCTTGACTGGTAACGCTTGCGGATATACCCGGGACCTATCCGGGTTTGATTTTCTATTTAGACGGCCACAGGATATCCTGTATAAACTTTAAGCCGTACTGCGCCATCTCCTCATCCCCCTCCCCAGGGACACGACCGCCGACCCCGATGGCACCATATACGGTTTTCTCACCGGGCTTCACGATGGCTGTTGCCCCTCCCTGCGAAAGGGCTACGTACCGGGCGTCAAAGTCAACAGAAATTTTCCGGTCCATCTTGCTCATCATTTCAGACAGTTTTTTGGCATCTCCCCTGAAGTGCGCTGCCGTGAAAGCTTTCTTGATAGCCATGTAACCGCCGCTATCCAGATAGCCTTGTACCTCACCGGGAGCCTTGGGAACCGAGTCCATCTTGGCATAGCAGATTATATCACCGTGTTCATCCACAATGGCAATTGCTATTGGAAAGCCGCCCTGTTTTTTATTTTCAGCAACCATAGCTTCTACAGTTTTCAGCGATTCCTCTAATCCAAGCACCTTTTTCTCATACATTTTCCTTACCTCCAAAGATTTAGCTATACTTCAAATTAAAAAAAGTTCCTTGGTATGGCTAATTATAAACCTCTCGCTTATTGTTGACAAGATATATATTTTGGTAGCGTATTACTAATTTGACCACACAAAATGCGTCGTAGAGACTACAGCCGGGGCCTCAGGGAGCTTGTTAATGCCTCCTGATTATGCCAAAGTGTTCGGTTTATAATATGTCCCATTTCGCTGATTGACAACAAAAATCAGGTGATGATGTTTGCAAAATGTTAGCAAATGGTGAGGGGGTCGAGTGTAGGCCGTACAGGTCTCGAACCTGTGACACCCTGATTAAAAGTTAGGGGCTAATTTTCTCCCAAATTTTCACGATTTCTGAACGTAAACCCTCTAAAAATACAGCCCTCTTTTTGCCGAATCAGGTGTTCACGAATTTCTCAGTTTTTCGATGTATTCGGTTAATCCTGTAACATAAGAGTATCATAAACGGGAACATCTTTAAATGCCAGAAATTTCAAACAAGCGTGACCTGGTTTGAATCATAGAGGCTACTCTGGTACTGTAATATAATTGGTAGATTCTGATACTCCGTTAGGGTCAAGCGCTTTCTTGAACTTTCGTACCCATAAATGGTAATTATTCATGCGTGGCCCAAAGAGGTCGTGACCTCTATCACCCATAACTGTCTGAGGACATCCGAGGGCTTTCTCCATACAGGCTCGCGTTGTTTCCTCCATTAATGTAAAAGCAGCCTGCTTCGAAGCCGGGTCAGTAGGGTCGCTCAAGTAGAGTTCGTCCATATGCCCCATATGACCATGCTCATATAACGTGCCCCAGGCGTTATCCACACCATCATCCACCAGCAAACCCTTTTCAATATATTTTTGCTTCAGCCTGGCTCCTTCTCTGGCTTCGTTTACGGCAAATTCCCAGCTGTCACAAGATCCAAAACTTGCCCCTTGAGACAGCATGAGACGAAAAGTCTCTCTGGCACCTGTAGTAGCCCTGACCCTGTGCCATATGAGCTTCTTGCGAGTAGCTGGCTCTTCTACCAAGGGTAAATATTCGCCGCCTGTTTCCGAAGTGATTCGTTTCAATACCTTTTCCTTATAGTCGAATTCACGTTGAGAATCAGCACCTATGACAACAAGGACACTTATCCCTTTATCCACCGTCTGGGGGCGTATTTCTGAGAAGAGCCGAATACCTTCGCGGGCATTTTCGGTCAGGTTTAATGCCAGCATCCATGGCGGGAGTTTATCACAGGCTAACGCTATTTCACTCTCTCCCATCTTATAGCCTGCTTCGGTGAACCGTTCCCATGAAGGGAAAGTGATATAATGAGCCGAAATAATGTCCGGAAGTTTTGGCGTATAGCCCGGTGATGCTCCCTCAACTGGCACGACTTCTGGCCCCGGCCAGTGATATACCTTGGTTGCCGCCTTGGTGAAGACACCCAAGCCACCCAGCGGCGACTTATAACCTCTCATTATGCCTCTTAAGGAAGGACCGGGGCCGTCACCACAAAACCATCCGACACCTGACCCTAGTGAGCCTGTCCTCAATATTTCTCCATTCGGTAGAACCCATTCCACGCCCAGGATGTTCCGGTTATTATAACTTGTGCTATTAGACGTTGGTCCGCTACCCATCAGAGCGGTAAGAGGAAGAGCCGAAGTGTTTGAGCCCGCACTTATTATATTACAGGTCAAGCCCCTCTTCATCAGCTCAGCTTGAAGCTGGGCATTAATAACATAGGGTTCCACTACGGCGTACATTGCTTTCTCATTGATTTCCACAATCCGGTTCATTCTTCTCAGGTCAAGTTGAATAACCCCCTCGCCGCCCGGTCCGTTCATTGAGCCCCAACCTGTGCTTAACGCCTTAAATTTTACTTTATATTGGTTGCATATTTTCACAATAACCTGAACATCTTCTGTACTCCCGGGTAAAAGTACGGCTTCATGCCTGCGCCCGAACGGGTTTCCCGTAAAAGCCTTCAGTCCCCAGTGTAATGCGTATGCGTCCAGCACAGCGGGCTCTTCCGAAATGTTGTCGGCACCCACTATATCTTCAAGTGCTTTATAAGCATTCCTATTCAGAGCCATACCAACCCCCTTTAGAGCGCCTGCTCCAGAATCTCCACCACGTCGTATATTTGGAGTCTGTCCCCGCTTTCCTTTATAGCATCGCTCAGGATCCGTTTACACCACGGACACGCCGTGACGATTGCCTCGGCTTCGGTAGTTCTGGCTTCGTTTACCCTTTCCAGCGCTGTCCATAAGGCAAATTCCGGAAAGGCATCGATAACACCGCCGCCGGCCCCGCAGCACCAAGCACGCTCCCTGATTCTTGCCATTTCGATAAAATTCAGGCCGGGGATGCTTTTCAGTATATTCCTAGGAGGCTCGTAGACGCCGTGTGTACCCCGCCTGAACTCCTTTGGTGGTTCGTGTAAAAAAATCATCCCCGAGCCTTTCGTCCTGACACCCTCCCACGGTATCCAAGGTTCTCCCATCCTTCCCAGATGACAGGGGTCGTGATAGGTCACCACCATTGGCACTTTCTTGGTAGGTTTGAGCTTGCCCTCTTCCAACAAACGCTCCAGATACTCCGTAATATGTAAAACTTCCAGGTCCAGCTTCTTACCAATCTTGTGATAAAGAACTTTAAAGGCATGGTAGCAATCAGCACATGAAGTAACTAAAATTTTAACCCCGGCCACCTTCAGCATTTCGATATTATGTTCTGCATACTTGGTGAATTCCCCCAGGTAGCCGATTTCATAAGAACGCCCGCCACAGCAGACCTCTTCTTTACCCGTGATGCCGACGTCAACTCCTGCCTTTAAAAGGAGCCCCACGGCACTTCTAGCCGCCGGCCATAATTCATTATCGAAGCAATACCTGCATCCAGCATGAAAATAGACTTCCGCCTTCTCCGCGGTGATGTCTTTCACATCCAGGCCTTTGGCCCAGTCCCCCCGCTGAGACTTGGAACCGCCCATCATGTTATCCTCTCTCCTCAGGCCATCGATAACAATCATGTGAGCCGGTACAAGCTGACCATCCCCGACACACTTCATCCTGAACTCGTATAGTGCTTCCATTGGTTCCATGTCCCGGTTATATTTACAGGAGACATCGCAGCCCCCGCAAATCTGGCACTGGTAAATCATCTCTACAAGCTTATCGGTATAATCTATTCTGCCGTCTAGCATGGCCAGTGCCATGTTCAGTTTGCCTCCGGCCGAATAGCTATGAAAATTGTATCTGGCTATACTGGGACAAACTGTAGCGAAGTCGTAGCCGCTTATTACTTCCATGGGGATAAATTTACACATCGAACACCGACTACACCATTCCAAGTCATCGCGGCAGTCTTCTAATACCATATTCTCTTTTCCTTAATGCTTCCTTCAGAAACAAAGTTTACCCGGGTTCATAATGTTATTCGGGTCTAAAATCGCCTTGATTTTCTTTAAAACAGACGCCGTCTCAGCGTCTCTTTCGTAGACTACATCTACCCATGTACCATAAGGACGCGAGAAAAATGCCCCGTTATCCATCAGAGATTTAATAGCCTGCTGGGACAGGTTCCTGAGCCTGCTCACTTCTGCTGCATTTGCCGGATTAAAAAATAGATTGAATTCACAATGATAGCTGGTGCCCTGTACTATTGGTTGCAGGTATATACCCATATCAGCTACCGGACAGTCACCTTCTTCGGCAGCGATATTCATAACCTGGATAAGCTCTGGAATCCTATCGTAGGTAGCCAAACAGAATATATCATAACACGAGCCTTTAGCTCGAAGCTTCCAATAAGGTTCTTCTGACGGCTTCTGAACTATCTTCAGAAGTGTTTGCGCCGGGACTTTAGCGATTTCTTTAACTGGTTTTACCCCGGCACGCCTGGCTAAATCTGTTAATTTCTCTATTTGATAACTTACCTTCTCTTCCGGGTAATATTCATAGCCGCTGATACAGAAAAAAAGTATCCAGGGGGGCAGTCTGTCACGTAGCCTTTCGTATTCACCCCGGCGCTGCCTGGTTAGTATATGTGCTAAACTAACATTATTCAAGACCAGGCACTCATCAGCTAACCTCAGCCTGACCAGCCAGTGTATAAGCTCAAAAAGACTGGGTAAATTTTGTGAACCGACCATGAAAGGTTCTTCAAGGTTGGGTATAAGCTCGCAACGTATCGTCGCCCAGGTAATAATGCCCATTGTTCCTTGAGCGCCCTGAAGTATTCTGCACCAGTCGGCCATAGGCTCGGCATGAGATTTCTGCGCCTCTCCTGACTTCCATTGTTCTTCTATTGTGCCCGGCCCGGATGCCGCTCCGGTTCTATACAGGTCACCGCTACCGAAAATAACCTCCGTGCAGGCGAGCGGATCGATTATGTCCCAGTGATATTTGGGCATTAGCACGGGCTCTCGTTCCAGCACACTCCCCACGACTGACTTCCTGGGGCGTGGAAGCAAAGTCATGTTAGGCCTTAAGCCCTCTTTTTCCAGCTCGGGACACAGGGCGCCAAAGGTTACTCCCGGTTCAATCATGGCTACCCTGTTTTTCCGGTCAATTCTCATTATCTTGTTCATTTCACTTAAGTCCACGATAACGGCCCCATCCACACTGGGGACAGAATCTCCCCGGAAGTGGGGGGCCCCTGAACTTATCGGTACAAGTGGTGTGAGGGTCTTATTTGCCCATTTCACTATCAGTTGCACTTCCCCGGTATTACGGGGCTTAACGATAAAAGCGGGCCTGGTCGGGCAAACAAAGCTCTCGTCCCTGGATAATTTTTCGATGCTATGTGTATTAACTATTACCTGCTGGCTGCCAACAATCTCCGTGAGTTCTTCCTTTTTCCCCATCTTAAAATTCCTTCTTCATTCGTTGCAGGGCAGTCGGATTATTTACGGACCGACCTTCCTCTCACTGCTGGCACAGGTAATAGTCCACTTTCGGATACAATTTTACATTAATATTTTACTTACCGTCAAAGGTTCCTCCATTCGAGGTAAGAAGAGTAAACGCGCCCACTAATTTATCTTGACAAGAGAATTTCAAGTACCCTATAGTAACTCTCAAGAGCATGTTGAAATTAATTTCCCCCTGTGTAAAATCCGACAGCACTATAAGCTAAAATAATAGAAGGAGGTAGCGATGTATTTAAGGAAGCTTTTAAGCCTGGAAGACGCTCGAATTGCTGGTGAGGCGGCTTTAGCGAAGGCTATGGAGAACCCGGACTGGCCTGTGGCGATCGCTATTTTAGATGCGACGAGCGAGCTTGTCTACTTCATGAAGATGGACAACTCTTCACCGCTATATGCCAAGATGGCAATAAATAAAGCCTATACCGTGGTACACTTCGAAATGGACAATATCATGCAATTTTTTAAACCGCAGGGACTCGATATCAGCGCTTTCCCGGACCCGAAATTCACACCAATGGGAGGAACCATCATAAGGGCATCAGATGGTGCCGTGCTCGGCGGCATAGGCGCATCCGGCCGCCGACCAGACATGCATAATATCTCAGACCGGGACATTGAACTGGCCGGAGCCAACACTCTATCTCTGTAATCTAACAAATGGTACCTATGGACCGCCACCTTTCCTCATAACCGATCTTGGTTCAATCAGCAGGAATGACTGGTACAAGAAGATGAGAATTGTACTTGCCACCTGTATAGATTACATGCTCACCCTTGTTTACAGTCTCCGTATGCCCATTCGAGTGTATCTCTTCGGGGTAATTATAGATATCGCTGCCTTGCACCACGATCCGTAGCTTCTCGCCTCGCTCAAGCAGGATGCTTGTAGGCCAGATTTCGATCTCTATCGGCACGATTTTACCGTCTTCAACATCCACCGCGGCGGCATTGGAGCCCGCCAGTGGTTCATTACCACAAAAACCGAGCCCTTTTATGATTGTCCTCTGTTCTGACATTATTAGGTTCTTCTCGGACAAGGGGGTTGATGCTGTAATATTGCCTCTGGAAAATGTCACCGGAGTGCCGGTGCGTTTAGACTAGTAGAAAATTAACTTATCATTAATTTCAAGGAGGGAAGATGATAGTCGTCAATAGTGAAAACATAGCAGCCGTTCCGACTCAGGACGAAATTGTTAAGAGTGACCCGGTCACCAGGAAGGCATTGATTGATGCTAAAGATACGGGGGGATACGGAATTCTACTGGTGACCTTCGAGCCGGGAGCCGGGCTGAACTTCCACACCCATACCTACGAGCAGATTCTGTACGTCACCGAGGGAAAGGGCATCGTGGCCACCAGGCAGGAAGAGAGAGTCGTGACGCCGGGTACGGTTATCTTCATACCACCGGGCGAGGTTCACTGGCACGGGGCCACCGGGGACTCCTCGTTCTCCCATATCGACATACAGAAGCCGGGTATTCAGTTAGCTCAATAGCGGCAGGATTGTCAATACTAAAATCCGCCACTCGACGAATAATAAATCCTTGACTTCCATAGAATTTTTAATGTACTATATTGCCACGTACAAAAAATCGTAAAAGGAGGTACAATAAAAACAGCATATATAGTATGAACAAAGACCTACTTCTTTAAATAGTATATTCACAGGGAGGTTGAAATAATGAAGAAATTAGCTATAGCGTTATTAATGATTGTCCTTGCTTCCACTCTGGTGATTGGCAGTTGTGCCGAACCAGAGCCAGCTCCTGCTCCTGCTCCAGCCCCGGCCCCGGCGCCAGAACCAGAACCAGAACCTGCTCCAGCTCCGGAACCAGAGCCGGAACCTGCTCCAGCGCCGGAACCGGAGCCAGAACCTGAGAAGGTTTATAATCTCAAGTACATTGATTGGGGGCCGGAATTCTGGGACCTCGGGGTACGCGCCAAGGAATGGATTGCCGAGGTTGAGAGGCTCACCAATGGCAAGGTTTTAATTGAAGCCTATTTTGCCGCATCCCTGGTATCGCGCCTGGATACCTACCGGGCTCTTGAAACGGGTGTTGCCGATATAGCTCTCTACGTCCTCGGCGGCAATCCGGGCGTGCACCAGCTAAACCGCGTTATCGACCTGCCCGGCACCGGCATACCTGATGAGCGGGCGCAGATGGAAATATATAACAAACTGCGCGATAAGTACCCGGAGCTTGAGGAAGAGTACGGGAATGTCCTCGTGCTGCGCATGATGGGCCTGCCGCCCGAGCATATTCATACCACCGATAAGTTTAAACAGGTAATGACCCCGGAGGACCTGGCCGGCCTCAAGACCTATGCCAATCAGCTCTGGGAAGAACAAATCGGCGCCTACGGCGGTGCTATTATCAACCCGGCTCCGATGGAATGGTATACATCGCTGGATACGAATCTCATACAGGGGATGTTCATTCACTGGAACGCCGTTTACGATTCCGGTCTGCTTGAGCTGTTCAAGTACCACACAGTAGTTGGAGAAGGTGGTATGGGCATGCAGACCATCGGCTGGATTATGAACCGTGACAGCTTTAACCAGCTGCCGGCCGAGTACCGTAAGATAATCCTGGAAACAGCCGAAGCATGGCAGGAGCCCTCGCTAGAGGACTCTGTCAACACGGCCAGAGAAGGCAGAGCGGCCGCCATTGAGTGGGGACATGAAGTCGTCGACCTGACGCCGGCGCAGCAACAGGTGTGGTTAGACCTTGCCGCATCGATTCACGAGCAGTGGATAGCTGAAACCGAAGCTGCCGGTTTTGACAACGCGCGAGATATCTATGACGACATGATGGAAATGATAGAAGAGTATAAATAGTTAGTTATAGTAAGGGAATTGCGAATGCAAATACGAAAAGCATTGCATTCGGCAGATAATAGAATAGCGCAGATAAGCGAGATATTCGGCGTGGTGGCGGTGGGCGTCCTGGTCTGCA
>JAUWGD010000196.1 GCA_030606585.1 Dehalococcoidales bacterium
CAGACGGGGAATAACTCGACTTTAAAATTCCCGAGGGTAATCTCCTTGCCGGTTTCCAGTACTTTCAGGTTGACTCCCTCACGCGTCCTTCTTTCTTTCAACTTGACGCGGATAAGTCCGTCGGTAAGCTTCGTCGAATAAACCGGTGCGTTATTCAGTTGGGGGAGTAGATAGGGCAGGGCGCCGACGTGGTCCTCATGGCCGTGGGTAATGATAATGCCCCTTACTTTACCCTTTCTTTCCACGACATAACTGAGGTCGGGGATAACCAGGTCGATACCGAGCATTTCTTCTTCGGGAAACATGAGACCGGCGTCGATAATGATGATATCATTGTCATACTCCATCACCATCATGTTCTTGCCGATTTCACCCAGCCCGCCTAGCGGTATTATCTTCAACTTAGGTCTAGACATAATATTATACCTCGAACATATTCAACTGCTGCGGACCCGTTTCGGTTTCCCGAACACTCGCACCTTCCGCCAGTATTTCAGGGATTTTAAGCATATCGGCCTCTATGGCCTGCTTGAGGCTCTGCTGGTGAAGTGCGGCCGCCGGATGATACATGGCATAGTAGATAATGTTATCACGCTTTTGAGCCGTACCGTGAATTTTGCTGATACTCTTGCCCGGAAAGTACATTGCCATAGAGTAACGCCCCAGTGTTACAATCATCCTGGGTTTGATAATTTCAATCTGGCTGTTCAACCAGGGACGGCAGTTCTGCATCTCCGCAGGCAGGGGGTCGCGGTTATTGGCGGGGCGGCATTTGATGACATTGGCTATATAGACCTGCTGGCGGTTGAGGTTGATGGAAGCCAGCAGCTTGTCCAGGAACTGACCGGCGGGCCCGACGAATGGTCGCCCCTGCTGGTCTTCATGCCAGCCGGGCGCCTCGCCGATGAACATTATATCCGCGTCCTCCGCCCCCTCACCGGGTACCACTTTCGTGCGGAATTTGGCTATTTCACACTTCTGGCAGAGTGCTATCTGGTCGTAAAGTTCACTAAGCGGTGACATTGCACTACCTTATACAAAATAATAAATATACCTTGTTCTTAGAGGTATGATAGCACCGCTGATAGGTCAAGTCAATCGTTAACATGACATAAAACAGAGGAAAAGAGGTATCTTCAAACGTAATTTACAGCTCTACAAGCTTGACGGAATAGACATCCTGTATAGCCAGGATTTGCTGCTGCTGCTTTTCAGGCAGGGCCTCATCCATAGTCAAAACGAGTAAAGCCTGTCCCCTCGGCTTGAGACGCCCCAGATGCATGGAACTGATATTGATATCGGCGTCGCCGGTTATTTTACCTATTGCCCCGATAAATCCGGGACGGTCAAGGTGGTCGCTGAACAGGAAGAAAGACCCGGGAACAGGTACGATATCAAGCCAGTATTCGTTCACACGCACGATATGCGATTCATTGTGCATGGCGGTCCCGGCCACAGCGCATATGCCCATATTGGTGGATATTTCCACCGTAAGGAGACTGGTATAATTTTCGCAGTCAGCCTCCTTTTCTTCGATAACGGTCAGCCCCCGTTTAGCAGCTATCAGGTTGCAGTTGACGATATTAACGCGTTCTTCGCTGATCCCTTCGAGCAGGCCGCCGACGACAGCCGCCTTGATGGCATTGGTATCATAATTGGCGATATCACCTTCGTACTTGATGCGGATATTCCTTGCCTGCCCCTCGGCAAGACTATAAACCAGCTTGCACAAGGTCGATGCCAGCTTCATATAGGGAGCCAGCACTATCATGGTATCTGAAGGTATATAAGGAACATTAATCGCCGACCGGGCCGGCTGGCCCCTGAAAACGTCGATAATCTGCTCGGCGACATCCCGGGCAGCGAGTACCTGCGCCTCGGTCGTAGAGGCTCCCAGGTGCGGCGTAACGATGATATTATCCACCCCGAAGAGAATACTTTCGGTGGTGGGTTCTTTCTCGAAAACGTCGATAGCCGCTCCGGCGATTTTCTCCTCATTTATCGCCTTAACCAGAGCCGCATCATCAATAAGTCCACCCCGGGCGCAGTTGATAATACGCGCCGTCGGCTTGAACATGGCGAGTTCTTTGGCGCCTATCATGCCTCTGGTCTGGGGTGTCAGCGGCAGGTGGAGGGTAATAAAGTCCGATTCTCGTAAAAGTTGCTTTAAATCGACGAGTTCCACCTGTAGTTTCTGGGCATATTCCAGGGAAACCAGGGGGTCGCTGCCCAGAAGCCTCATTTCAAATCCCTGCGCCCTTTTGGCCACCTCCGAGCCGACATTGCCCAGGCCGATAATTCCCAGCGTTTTGCCTCTCAGTTCCGTGCCCATGAAGTCGTTCCGCCGCCACTCTCCTGTCTTGAGTACTTTGTTGGCCTGCGGGATATTACGCGCCGATGCGAGTAAAAGGGCAATAGCGTGTTCAGCGGCGGATACCGTGTTGCCGGTCGGAGCATTCACCACGACCACGCCGTACCTTGTCGCCGCCTCGACATCTACATTATCGATGCCGACACCGGCCCGGGCGATAACTTGTAACTTCTTCCCCGCCTCGATAATATCTGCGTTAACCTTCGTCTGGCTGCGCACCATCAGGGCTTCGTAGTCGCCGATAATAGCAATAATTTCCTCCGGCTCCAGCCCTACCTTCACATCCACCTGCGCTTCTTTACGCAGGTTTTCTATACCCTCTTCGGAAACCTGGTCTGTAATCAGCACCTTTTTTCGTTTATCTGCCATATGTTTTCCTTATTATTTTACTCCGGTAAAGCCTACTTTGGGCAGGGTTTCCTTGAGCGCCGCCAGCAACTCCCTTATTTCATCCTCGGTCACCAGGCCCAGGTGTCCTATGCGGAATATTTTACCATCAAGATGCTGCTGTCCGCCAGCCAGCACAATCC
>JAUWGD010000035.1 GCA_030606585.1 Dehalococcoidales bacterium
CGTCACCGTAACCGCCGCCGCCCCCGCTGAAGACAACCCAGAGGTCGCCGTTTTCCATCACGTGCGTCTTTTGAAAAATGCTGTCTATCTTGTAATCGCCTTTAATGGTCCTTTCGGAGATAAGCTGCATGGCACTCGACGGCAGGTCCTTGTCGCCCCGCTTCATCTTCTCCCATATGTTGGTGTGGAATACTTGGATACCCGGCAGCGTCGACGGCGGATAGCCCCCGAATAACCCCATGCAATTGCGGATTTTACTCCCTTTCACATGACTGTTATATAGAGCGTAGGGTACATAATTGACAATGTGGACAATCTCGGTGCCGGCACCGCCGCGGTTTTTACCGAAGCCACAGCTGTCCTTGTTCAGCTTTGCCAGCAAACTGAGGAACTGGTATTCGGTTTCAATATCCTCGATGTCCGGAGTCCTGCCGGTGGGACAGTGTGAGAAACCGAAGGCATCGACACCGTCCAGGTCCGACCGGGCACCATGTCCTTCGGAATTTAGACCGTAGGCGAGAAAGTCGGCAATAAGAACGCCCCACTGGTTTACCCCGGACACCAGAATGCCCACACCGGTATTGCCGGTAGCGGCCGCCACGAGTTCACGCTGGGGACTATCGAACATCAGCTTACTCATGCAGATGGTTCCCAGCGTCATGCCGCCGTGGCATGAGGGGGCGCTGTTGCTCTGGGCCGCTTCAGGGTGAGGATTGAACATGCACCCGTCTGGTACTATGAACTTCATCGGAGCGAGTACCCCGGCTGAGACCGGCAGGTCATTAAAGGAATAGGACATCAAATGAATGGCGATATTAGCCGCCAGGGCATGCGGCATACAGTGCTGCGGGCTGTCGGTCTCGGGTGAGGTGCCGGTGAAGTCCCAGATGATCTGGTCTCCCTTTTTATGCAGGGTAAGGAAATTACGCACCAGCTTGTGCTTTTCGCCGACGATATCCATAAAGGTGACTGCCCGGTAGGTGCCGTCGTTCCATTCCCGGATTCTGCGACGGGTGCCCTCTTCCGCTTCGATTATTATCCGGCGAAAGAGCCCCTTAACATAATCATTACCCTTCTCCTGAGCCAGCGATACAATCCTTTGCCGGAGGCGGTCGGCCGCGCTCAACCTGGCTCTCATGTCTATTGCCTGCATGCGGGGAGCCCGGGATATTAAGTTGACGCACATCTCCACCAGGTCCTCACGCAGACGGAAGTTCTCACCTATCTTGATGGGTGAGAGCAGCATGCCTTCATCGTGCCTCGTCTTGGCGGTAAGAGGCATCCCACCCGGTTCACAGGCGCCGGTCTCCGGCTGATGTACCGCCGCATTTGTCCAGGCGATGAGCTCGCCATCATTGAACACGGGCATGACGACAATCTGGTCGCAGTTATGTATACCACCGTAGAGGGGGTCGGAGCAGTAGAAGATATCACCGTCCTTACAGCCCACCGTGGGCTCATTCAGCCATGTTTCGGCCACGTACTTAATCGGCAGCTGGCCGACGACGGCATGAAGATAGGTACCACACCACGCTGCCACCATGTCACCGGTGGGCGTATAGATGCCGGTGATCACGTCTCCGGAACGGAGCATACTGCTGACACCCAGTTTGATGAAGATCTCCTTGGACTCGAGGAGGAAGTTGTTCAGCTTTTCGGTATAAATTTCATAATCGCCGGGTTGCAGTAATTTCATACATTCCTGTTCCTCTTTCGTAGGGGGACTTGGCTTAATCCATTCCAGCAATTTTTTAGGGTCTGGCCTCATGTTATGTCTCCTCCTCTATATCATCTCCAGTATAAAGTTGTGATATTTATCCACGGATAGCTTGAGCGCCGGCGGCAGCACGATGGTGGTATCCTCGGCTTCAATGATGGCGGCACCGCCGATGATATTGCCATTTTTCAGGGCTTTAGCATCGTACACAGGAGTCGGACGGAACTCACCGTACTCCACCCAGAAAGCGTCTCTCTCGTTTTTCAACGCATCGGAATCCGGCGTCTCTTTGGACTGGGGGTAGGTAGGGAGTTCCGGCTTGGGGTGGTCCACGGTGGCGCGCAGTATCAGGTTAAGCACATCCACGCCCCCCTGGGGATAGGCGGATATGCGGTTGTAGACCCGGCAGTACTCATCCTCAAAGGCTTGATATACCGCCCTGACATCAGCCTCGCTATTGATAAACAGGTGCGGAGACATGAAGCGCAGGATGTTAAGCTGTCCGCCGTACTTGGCTTCTATCTCAAGGCCGAACTTGATGGATTCAAGAGAGAAGCCTTCATTGGTAATGTCTTTAATCGCTTTCTCCTGTAAGCTTTTCAGGGTTTTGTTGAAGACGTCGTAATCCTCGAACGGTTCCATTGTCCCCGGGGCCAGCAGGGGCAGGCGCAGCGACTGCTCGTAGAGATGCAGGATGTCCATGGTACTGGAGCCGAAGGCACAGAACACCGGGGAGAAGGGGAAGACGACGATTTTATTTATCCCGGCATACGGCCCGTAGGAGCAGCAGTGGGTCGGCCCGGCGCCGCCGAAGGCAAACAGGATAAAATCGCTGGGCTTGTAGCCCCGGAGGAATGTCTCCTTGGCAATAGTATCACCCATATTAGCATCTACTATTTTCTTAATCAGCAGCGCGGCTTCTTCCACCTCAACACCCAGGGGGCGAGCAATCTTTTCTCTTATGGCCGATACCGCCTTTGCTTTATCCAGCCTCATACGCCCGCCATGATAGTAGTCAGGATTGATATAACCCAACACAATGTCGGCATCGGTGACGGTGGGCTCGGTTCCTCCGAGGTTATAAGAAGCCGGTCCGGGCATGGAACCGGCGCCCTGAGGCCCGATTTCCAATCGATTTCCCATGACGGGATTCAGCCAGGCGATAGAGCCGCCACCGGCTCCGATAGACCTTGTCTCGAGGATGGTCATGTCCACCCACCAGCGGTCGATGAGGGGGTGGTACTGGTAGAACCGGCTGCTGCCAGCCACAACCAGGCCCAGGTCGAAACTGGTGCCGCCCATGTCGCTGACGACGATGTTGTCATAGCCCAGAGTCTTGCCGACATTGGCCCCGCCGATGAGACCAGCCACCGGTCCCCCGTTAAAAGTCTGGATGGCAGCCGTACGGAAGACCTCGGCCATACCGCCGCTATTATGCACCATCATAATTACCTTGTCGTACCCGGAGTTACGGAGTTCATCACCCGTACCGGAGATCTGCTCCCACATGGAGTAATGCAGGTAAGCGTTAAGTATTGTCGTTACAGTACGCGTGTACTCATTCTGCTTGGGGGTTACTTCCGAAGAAAGCACCACCGGCATAGCTCCCAGGTAGAAATCGGGGTACTCTTTTCTAATAATTTCAGCAATGCGCTTTTCATGGGTGGGATTAGCATACGAGAAAAGAAGGCTGGCGACAAATCCCCTGGCCCCTTTATCAACCAGGTACTGGAGTTTTTCCAGAAAGTCCTCCTCATCCAGCGGCCTGATAATCTCCCCGCGGGAATTGACCCTTTCCTTGACGCCCACTGTCATCTCTCTGGAGATGATTGGCTCGGGCTTGACGATACGTCCCAGATTCCTGATTTCCCTGAAGGTCAGCTGGTCTGACCATGATGCCCCTTTGCCGATGGGAACAACATCTTCAAAACCCTCCGTGGTAATTAATGCCAGCCTGGGGCCGGTCCTCTGAAGAAGGGTATTCATAGCGATAGTCGTTGAATACCTGACAATTTCGGTACTGCTTAGTAACTCCTTGACGGGTATATCAAGCAGAGCGGCCGCATCTTTTATTGCCTGCATGAAACCTACCGAAAGCTTGTACCCGGTAGTAGGCGTCTTGGTAAAGACTGTCTTGCCGTCATAGCTTAGAAACAGGTCGGTAAATGTTCCGCCAATATCAACATCGAGAGTAACTCTCATCTTGTCACCTGCCTTATTTCTTATTAATGTTGGCTGATAGGTGTTTTTCCTTCAGTTTGTCGATATCCAGTTCGATATCGTGAGTGACAGGATGCCCCGGTGGTAACATTTCGTTTTCAAACATAATGCCACAAGCGGGACAATAAAACTCCACGAGCATGGCCCAGGTCGGGTCGGGTGCAAAGGTAAAAGGCCCTTTTAATGGCGAGTTATATATTGTCGTCAGGTCTTTTCTAATATAGATTGAGCAGCCTTTTTTGTAATTTTCTCTGGCAGAGATAAGCTCGTGTCCACAGTGGTTACAGCACCACAACTCCTTTTCCAGGTCTATGTCCAGGTATTCAGTTATCTGTCTCTTGGTACCCATCATTTCCTCCTTATCAAGCCGACTCTATAACGCCGCTCAGTAGAGTATCAACAGTATATTTCCTGCCCTTGGGAATAAGTATCGTTGTATCATCGCTCTCGATAATGGCTGGTCCCGAAATAACGTTGCCGCATTTAAGCTCGGATTGCCCGTAGATTGCAGTTTGTAAGTAAACATCTTTCCAGTATACATCTCTATGTCCCTTAAGTGCTTTCTCTGGATTCTCGCCAATCGGTTCATATAAAGGTAATTCCGGATGGGCCGCAGGACTGGTAGCTCGCAACCTGAAATTAAGTATCTTCAGTTCGTCTACGGCACCTCTGTCGTTTTGCCTGGCAAAGGCATCGAAGATTTTATCTATATCCCCTTGCCCCCCAATTATCGATGCAGGACATTCAAGCACCGTGGGAGTAGTGTCGGATTTTACCTCCAGTTCCAGGGCCAGAGACACCTTATCCGGTGGGAATCCCTCCCCTCTCATATCACGCAGTGCCGCATTCGTCAGCCTTTTCAGCGTCTCGTTGAACTCCTGTATTTGTGACTGACTTGACCGTCGCTTGATAGATATCTTCGAAAGAGACTCGTATGAATGGAGAACATCAGCACATGAGGACCCGAAAGCACTGAACACGGAACTGAACTGGGAGCAGTACACCTTGGGTATACCCACCTTGTCAGCCACCCCACAGCAATACAGTCCCCCGGCCCCACCGAAAGAGAACAGAACAAAATCGCCCGGATTGCACCCTTTTTCTCTAATTAAATTACTGATACTCTCAGCACAAATATCCTCCAGGGCTTCTGTAATCAACCTGCCGCATTTTTCCACGGGAAGGCCCATCGGTTCGGCCACATTTTTTCCTATTACCTCCCGGGCAATGCCGGCATCCAATTGCCGCCTACCGCCCAGGAAGTAGTCAGGGTCAATGTAGCCAAGAGTAACACAGGCATCTGTGGCCGTTGCTTCCATACCACCGAGGCCGTAGCATGCAGGACCGGGTATGGCTCCGGCACTGTCTGGCCCTACCTGTACCTGTTTTTCATTTCTCGGTCTGGCTATCGAGCCGCCGCCGGCCGCCACCGGATAAACCTCGATTGTCGGTAGTGTAACGGGTATCCCTTCCAGCATTATTTTGCGTTTATAACCGTGCCGTCCATCAATCACCAGGCCGATATCGGCGCTCGTTCCACCGATGTCCATGCTGGCCACATATGGCAGGTTGTACATTTTACTCATAAAGGTAGTACCTAATACACCGGCTGAAGGCCCGGAATTATATGTCATAATAGCTGTTGTCTTGGCAACTCTGCTCACGCCGCTATCGGAATGTACAACCAGTAGTGGCTTTCGATATCCAATGTTTCTGACATCATCTTCGGCCTTATACAGGAATTGGACCATATCCGGGTGAAAATAGGCATTTAAAAGAGCGACATTAGTTCTCGATGCATCGTCATTAGCAGTGCTTACTTCGCTGGAAAGAAGCAGTGGTACTGCCCCAAGGTAATGCTTGGGATAGTCGTCATCGGCTATCTGTCTGATTTTTGCTTCGTTGGTAGGGTTCACGTGGGCACCATGAAGACTGACCACAATAATCCTGGCACCAAGCCCCAGAAGACCGCGGATTGCCAGCCTTATCTGCTCGGTATCCAGATTATCCTTACCTGTCTGTTCGTCAATACCAACAACCATTTCGGACGGAACAATGAAATCAAGAGCCGGGCTTTTAGCGGTTGGTGAATAAAGGCTCTTTTCAAAGCCCTTGGTAACAATCAAACCCAGGCGTGGGCCTGCCCTTTGTATTAACGTGTTGGTGGCATGTGTCGTAGAGAATCTTATGACCTCTGTTTCATGGAGCAATTGATGAACGGTGACCCCGAACTTTTTGGCACCATCTTCGATACATTTGAGAAAACATACCGACAAATCGTGGGGGGTGGTATCCACCTTCACCCATTCGATTCTTCCATCGCCAGTAAAAAATCCATCCGTGAAGGTTCCACCGTTATCAATATCAATAATAAATTTCATACTAAACCACCCTGTAAAAAATTAATCGTCTAATATTTATATAGCTTTCGAAGGTAATATGTCAAACAAAGTAGATTGTACAGTTGTGAACACCCTGTAAATAGTGGAATTGACGTGGAAATTAAAGGATTAAATAGCGAGGATAATAAGACGAAAGCGCTTGCTTAGATGATGGGTCATGGGCCCGGCTGTTGAGAATGAAAAAATTACGAGTTTATATTAGCTCTTATCGATTTCTAAATGGAGCCGGGGTTATAATAGGCAGAACTTTTTCCGTGGATTTTCTACTGGGCTAAAGTTACCCCATGTGTGTAAAGCACGCTTGATAAAAGGCGGAGGCCGCTTGCCTCCTTTTAGCAGATATACTTCTACTCATGATGTTGAATTAGCAGACGATTTTTCAATCCTCTGAGGACAACATAATATATTGGCGCAATTGAAATTAGAGACCGTATTGTGTTTAACTAAGAGTAACTTATAATATCTGAGGAAATAAAGGAAGGAAATACAAATGACTGAAACAAAATATGGGAAGTATTTCTTAAAAGAACCCTGGGGAATAATTCACCCGGGTTCTGACCCTCAGGCGCCGGTATATATAGGGATCGGGCAGAAGGCTCCCGTAGAGGGGTGGGATGAGCCTCTGACACAGGTCCTGCGCCCTATTTATAGACCCTTCAAAATGATACCTGAAGGGCATAGGCATGCCGTTGCTGAAATCCTGTATTTTATTGGTGGCGACCCGATGAATTTTAAAGAATTCGAGGCTGAGGTCGAGTTCGTAATGGGTGAGGGCGAGGAAGCAGAAACCCATATTATCACAACTACCACATGGGTATATGTCCCTGGGAACGTGCTGCATTGCCCTCTGGATTTCAAGAGGGTGGATAAGCCGATTATGTTTGGGCATATTATGTTTGCACCCACTTTTGACTCAACCATTGTGGGCAAAAACCCTTTAAAACGGTGATACTTGGTATAGCAGGCACAAAATAAGAGCAATTTGTCAGGAGCGTATCTTTTGAAAAATACGGGGCTGGCTGTATCAGGCAGGGAATTGATATGACCGGCAATCCTGAAGGGTATCTGCTCCGCTGGAATCGCCGATGGGCTATTGAATCAGAATAAAAGTGGAGCCGGGGGGATTCGAACCCCCTACCTCCTGCTTGCAAAGCAGGCGTTCTCCCAACTGAACTACGGCCCCACGTTGACCTCAGAATTATAGCATATTTATCATTCTTTTTAATATAATTTCCCACCCCTGCCGCCCGGTATCATTCACTGTTTATCCCGTAAGTTAGTCCCCGCCACCCCCAACAGGGGAGTGCTCAGCAAGAGGGGGCGCAGCCACCTCTCAATAATCATCCCCCTCTCCAATCAAAATATATGTCGGGCTAATACGAAGTTGCAGATTGGAGAGGGAGACCAAGGGGGTAAGGTATAAAAATAGAGTGGTTTGTAAAGTCCCCAAGCCCCACTTCCTTGTCAGTCACGCCTATTGTTGTTATACTGGATATGTTGTTTTTCAGGACAGGATAGCTATGAATTACGAGACTGTTATCGGGCTGGAAGTCCATGCCCAGCTCCTGACTAAAAGCAAGATGTTCTGCGGTTGCAGCGCCGATTACGCCAGCGCGCCGCCCAATACTCATGTCTGCCCGGTGTGCATGGGTATGCCCGGCGTACTCCCCGTCATAAACCGTCAGGCGGTGGAATACACCATGATGACCGCCATCGCTTTAAATTGCTCTATCACCGAATATACCAGGTTCGACCGCAAGAATTACCCCTATCCCGACCTCATGAAAGGCTACCAGATTTCCCAGTCTTATGCTCCTATTGGCTGCAATGGTTGTCTCGCTATCGACGTCGATGGTCAAGAGAAAAAGATAGGCATAGACAATGTACACCTCGAGGAGGATGTCGCCAAGCTGCTGCACCGCGCCGGACCCGGCGGTGACGGCTACAGCCTGGTGGATGTCAACCGCTCCGGCGTGCCCCTGATGGAAATCGTCTGCGAGCCCGACCTGCGTTCCCCGGAAGAGGCGCGGCAGTACCTTATCAAGCTGCGCAGCATTTTACAGTACCTGGGGGTTTCCACCGGCAACATGGAGGAGGGCAGCTTCCGCTGCGACGCCAATATCAGCGTGCGTCCCCTTGGCAGTAAGGAACTCGGCGCCAAGGTGGAAGTCAAGAACCTGAACAGCTTTAAGGCGGTCTACCTGGCCATGGAATACGAAGCCAAACGCCAGAGGAAAGCCATCGTCGAGGGTAAAAAGCTCGTTCAGGAAACGCGGGGATGGGTGGAGGACAAGGGCAAAACCGTCTCCCAGCGCAGCAAGGAGTACGCGCACGACTACCGTTACTTCCCCGAGCCGGACCTCCCGCCGCTGGTTATCGGGCGCGACTGGGTGGAGGAGGTCAGGAAGAAGCTCCCCGAGATGCCCGAAGCCCGGCGCGACCGCTTTATCGCCGATTACGAACTACCGGGTTACGATGCTGATTTGCTCACCAGGGAAAAAGCCATGGCTGAATATTTCGAAGAGGGAGTCCGGGTCGGTGAAGAAGTATCGCCGAAAGAGCTAAGCAACTGGCTCCTCGGCGAAGTCAGCCGTATCATCAACGCCGGTAATATCGATATTGACGACTTCAGAAAAAAGGTAAAGCCGCCGATGCTTGTTGAGCTGATACTGAGTTCGCATGGCGCGATTAATGCGGCCACGGCCAAGACGGTGCTCGAAAACATGTTCAAAACCGGCAAAACCGCCGATGAAATTATTAAAGAAAGTGGCCTCAGCCAGATCAGTGACACTCAAGAGCTTGAGAAAATAGTGGCTGAAGTGATAAACTCTAATGTACAGCCCGTCGCCGACTTTAAAGCCGGTAAGGAAATGGCCCTGAAATTCCTGGTCGGTCAGGTAATGAAGGCAACGAAAGGCCGTGCTAATCCGCAGCTGGTTAATGAAGTGCTGAAGCAGAAGCTTGCTGAAGCCTGAAATCCGGTAACTGGAGAATAAAGAATGGCAACTTATTTATATGTAGCTCAGATAGTCGTCGCCGTAGCCCTGATAATGGTCGCCATGCTTCAGGTGCGGGGTGGTGGTCTGGGGGGTATCTTCGGCCAGGCGGATACGGTATTTCGCACCAAGCGCGGCGTGGAAAAAACGCTCTTCCAGCTTACCATCGCCCTGGTAGTCATTTTCCTCATCCTCTCCATAGTATCGCTCCGGATTACCGGCTGATTTACGAGCGGATGAATATGGATGCCGTCATAACCTTTACCTGCGATTTCGGTCTGGCTGATGCTTATGTCGCCGCCTGCCTGTCTCAACGCCGGGGCAGGTGATAAGGTAACAATTAGGGGCATTCCCTAAGAAATAGTGACGGTTTCAGGCTAAACGCTATTGACAAATACGAGCGGGTTTGTTACTCTGCTTGGCAGGATAATTAAGGAGGTGCGGTGATGCAGGCATATTGCATGAAGTGCAGGAAAAAGGTAGAAATTAAAAATCCCCAATCGGTTACCCTCAAGAATGGACGCCCGGCGACTCAGGGTACTTGCCCCGGCTGCGGCACCAAGGTATTTCGTATCGGCAAGGGTTAATACCCCTGCGGCGCTCCTCCATTAACGATACTGTAACCGAAATCAGCATCATTTTCGTAACTCCTGTATAGCGGGTTATCCGTCGGTAGGTCTGTTATGCCCGATGGCTTACGGCTGGTCGGGTCTCGCCTGTCGTGGCTGCGGTTAGCCGGTTCACTGGACTGTGTATCCTTTTTTCTGTCAGCGCTTTCTTTACTCCAGGACCACGCCGGTGCCGTAGGCGAGCACTTCAGCAGCGTTCTGCATTACCATTGATGTGCTGAAGCGGAGGCAGATGATGGCGTTGGCCCCCTGCTTTTCGGCGTCCTCAATCATCCTCTGAATGGCTTCTTCCCTGGCTTCGGCCATCATCTTGGTGTATTCGGTAATCTCGCCGCCGGCCATACCCCTGAAGGCAGCCATGATGTCCTTGCCCAGGTGCCTGGCCCGGATGGTGCTGCCCTTGACCATACCGATGGTCCTTTTGACTTTCTTGCCCTCTATCTGCTCGGTGGTTGCGATAATCATCTCTCTACCTCCTTGAATTCATCCTTCTTGCCCAGGCGGTCCTTGATAGCGACACCGAGGAGAATCAGCACCCCCACTCCAATAGCTCCCACAGCTATCCTGACGAGCAGGGGGATGTCGCTGTCCATAAAGAAGCCCTGGACGGCCCAGCCGATTAAAGCCAGTACTCCCAGTCCCATTAAAATAAAGGCGATATTCTGCCACATGGTATACCTCCGACAGCTAGTTATTAACTGTCTTTTTCCGGAGTATATTATAAATCAATACCAAGTTCCTTCATGAGAATATCAAGAGATTTTTCAGAGGGAACTGGTTTAAATGGTTTAAATGTTGCCTTTGTTTTTGTTTTTGTGTCTTCTAAAATGATCCCAAGTTCTTCCAGCTTTTTTCTTATTTCGTCAGCCCGTTGCCATTTCTTCTCTTTACGGCAGTTTAGACGCTCCTCAACAAGACGATTAACACGGGCGTTCACCGCATTAGGTATGTCGGTAACATTTGTGGTAACTCTTGCCGAAATTCTACCTGAGACGATTATTAGCGGAAGTTTGAGACCTAGCACTTCTCGTGCAAGTAATACGAGAGTGCTTTGAGCCTTGCCAATACCAATACCCGCGTCGCTAGCTTGATTAATTTCCCGCGCCAGTTCAAAGAGGACAGCTAATGCCTGTGGTGTGTTAAAATCATCGTCCATCGCCTCAATGAACCTCTGGTGATAAGGTTCGGCATCAAGAGCTTCGTCTTTGCTCCCGCTGGGTTCATCCTTGGAAATCACTCGTAGCAATCTCTTTACCCCGCTTTGTGCCGCCTCGATTGCCTCTTCGGTATAGGTCAGCGGGCTGCGGTAGTAGGAGCTTAAGATGAAAATCCGTATAGCGTCGGCGCTGTATTTCAGCAGGGCTTCGCGGATGGTTATCAGGTTCCCCAGACTCTTGCTCATCTTGTCGGCGCCCATTTGCATCAGGCCGTTATGCATCCAGTATTTCACGAAAGGCTTCTTGCCGGTAAAGCTCTCCGACTGCACAATCTCGTTCTCGTGGTGGGGAAAGACCAGGTCCTGTCCGCCGCCGTGGATATCTATCGTCTCGCCGAGATACCTCAGCGACATGGCGCTGCACTCGATGTGCCACCCCGGCCTGCCCTTGCCCCACGGGCTGTCCCACGATGGTTCATCCGGCTTGGCTTCCTTCCAGAGGACGAAGTCCATGGGGTCTTCCTTTTCCTCCCCGATTTCACAGGTTGTCCCGGACCTCATGGAGTCCAGGCTGCGTTTGGATAGCTTGCCGTAGTCCGCCACGTTTCTTACCCGGAAATAGACATTCCCGCCGACCGCGTAGGCGAAGCCTTTTTTGATGAGTCCCTCCACCACCTCGATTATCTTGGGGATTTCCTCGGTCGCCCTGGGATAAGTGTCCGCCCGCAGTATGTTGAGGTTATCCATGTCCTCGAAGTATCTCTCCGTGTACCTGTCCGTCAGCTCATTGACCTGTATGCCGAGTCGATTGGCTGTGGCGATAATATTATCCTCGACATCGGTAACGTTTTCCACGTGCTTGACCTTATAGCCGCGGTATTCAAGGTACCGCCGGACGACGTCGAAGATGATATAGCTCATGCCATGGCCGATGTGCGAATCGCTGTAGGGGTTGATGCCGCAGACGTACATCGTCACCACGTCGCCCTGGGGTTGGAATTCCTCCTTTTTACTGGAGAGAGTGTTAAATACCTTCATCTTGACCGCCTTCTGTCAGGGCTACGGCATATGCCGCGATACCTTCCCCCCGCCCGATGAATCCCATCCCGTTATTGCTGCTGGCTTTGACGCTGACCCGGTCTATGCCGATTCCCAGTGTCTTACTTAATTGCCCGCGCATCTCGTCGATGTATTCACTGAGTCTGGGGCTCTTGGCCACCACGGTGGCATCGATATTGATTACCCGCCACCCGCCATCCGCCAGCTTTTCCTTAACTTTTTCGAGCAGGACCAGGCTGGAAATGTCTTCATACCGGGGGTCACCGGATGGGAAATGTCTGCCGATATCCCCCAGCGCCGCCGCGCCCAGTAATGCGTCCGCGATGGCATGGGTGAGGGTATCGCCGTCGCTCCAGCCCTCCAACCCTTCGTCGAAGGGTATATGGACTCCCCCCAGCACCAGCTTCCGCCCCGGTACCAGGGGGTGCGCGTCGTAGCCGATTCCTATCCTCATGTTATTTTTCACGTTTCTTTAATAAAATTTCCGCCAGGGCGAGGTCGTCGGGCGTAGTTACTTTAATATTATCATAAGAGCCCATGTAGAGCTTAACTCTATGTCCCAGCCTCTCCACCAGTGAGGCGTCGTCGGTAACGTCGCGGGCGTCCTGTTTGTGGGCTATCTGGATAACGTCAAAGCGGAAGACCTGCGGCGTCTGTACTGCCCGCAGATTTTGACGTGGCGGCGTCTGGCGTACTATCTCGTCTTTCCCCACGACCTTGATGGTGTCCGTCACCGGCACGGCCGCCGCCGCTGCCCCCGTTTCTTTAGCCGCCTCCAGCCCCCGCTCGATTAAGTCCGCCGTTACCAGCGGACGGGCGCCATCGTGGATGATGACCCAGTCGAAATTTTTAAGCCGTTCCATCCCCGCCGCCACCGAGTCCTGCCGCCGTTCTCCCCCGAGACATACGTCCGTGACCTTGGACCATTCCCCTTTTCCCGCCAGGTGCTGGCACTTTTCATAGTGTTCTCCGCTCACCACCACCACTATCTGGTCGACCAGCGGGCATTGCTGGAAGGGACGTGTGGCATGCAGCAGGAGGGGCTCACCCCCCAGCGGGGCGAAGACTTTGTCCACGCCCCCCATCCTTTTCCCCTCCCCCGCCGCCACGATGATTGCCGCTACTTTTTGTTTTTTAGCGTTCATAATTTACACATTACCTGTCATTCCCGCGAAGGCGGGAATCCAGTTCTTATCTACCTCACCTCCTTGTGTATTCGAGGAAATTCCTCAATATTGCATTATTAGTCTCCTTAATGGAATCCATTGCCTTATTGTTGCCCCTATTATTTTCAGGGTGAAATTGCAGCCCCCAGATAGGCTTATCCTTATATTGGAAAGCCTGTATCTCGCACGAATCGGATTTCGCCAACCGGATTGCTCC
>JAUWGD010000051.1 GCA_030606585.1 Dehalococcoidales bacterium
TATGGCACTTACTGGAATTGAAATTTTTAAGCTTCTGCCTAAGACGAACTGTGGAGACTGCGGCGTACCCACCTGCCTTGCCTTTGCCATGAACCTCGCCGCCGGCAAAGCGGAGTTGAGCGCCTGCCCGCATATCTCCGAGGAAGCCAAGTCCCAGCTATCGGAGGCTTCGGCACCGCCCATCCTGCCGGTTACCGTCGGCGTCGGTGAGAAAGCCCTTAAAATCGGCAGCGAGACGGTCATGTTCCGCCATGAAAAGAGGTTCGAAAACCCGGCGGGTATCGCCCTGCTTATCAGCGACACCATGGCCGATGCCGAGGTTGACGCCCGTTTGAAGAAATCCAAGGAACTGGTCTATGAGAGGGTCGGCCTTTCGCTTGAAACCAACCTCGTCGCTCTCAAGGCCGAATCGGGAGATGCCGCCAAGTTCGCCGCCCTGGCGGGCAAGGTAAAGGCAAATAGCGACGCCAACATCATCCTGATGAGCGATAAACCCGATGTCCTGGCGGAAGGCGTGAAAGCCTGCGCCGATAGAAAGCCGTTGCTCTACGCAGCCACTAAAGACAACGCGGATGCCGTGGCCGCCCTGGCTAAAGAGAACGACTGCGCGGTAGCCGCTAAAGCCCCGGGGCTGGAGGAACTCGCCGCATTAACCGAGAAACTGGCCGCGGCCGGACTCAAGAATATCGTCATCGACTCCGAGTCCAGGGCCGTCCGCCAGGCGTTGGAGGACCAGATAATCATCAGGGGAGCCGCCCTTAATAAGAAATTCCGCCCCCTGGGTTACCCCACCATCGTCTTTCCCTGCGAGATGACCGATAATCCCATGAAAGAGGCCATGCTTGCCGGCATGTTCATTGCCAAGTATGCCGGCATCATCGTCCTGTCCGATTTCTACGGAGAAAGCCTCTTCCCGATGCTGGTGGAAAGGCTGAATATCTATACCGACCCGCAGCGACCGCTGGCGACCACGCAGGGCATCTACGAAATCAACAATCCGGACGAAAACTCGCCATTGTTGGTAACCTCCAACTTCTCGCTAACCTACTTCATCGTCTCCGGCGAGATAGAAAACAGCAAGGTGCCCAGCTACCTGTACGTCAAGGACACCGAGGGGCTCTCGGTGATGACTTCCTGGGCGGCCGGCAAGTTTTCCGCCGATATCATCGGCCCGGCCATCAAGAAGAGCGGCATCGAGGATAAAATAAAGCATCACAAGCTTATCATTCCGGGGTACATCGCCGCCGAGAGCGGCGGTCTTGAAGAAGAGCTCCCCGGCTGGGAGATAATGGTCGGCCCCAGGGAAGGTTCCCATATCCCGGGCTATCTCAAAACCTGGAAGCCCTAAGGACAAAATTAAGGAGGCAAGATGATCCTTATCGGGGAAAACCTAAACGTTATATCAAAGACCCTCGGCCCGGCCCTCAGGGATAAAAATGCGGGCCCGCTTGAGGAGATGGCCAGGGCGGAGACAGAGGCCGACATAGACCTGGTTGACCTGAATATCGGCCCCGCCCGCAGGGGTGGTGACGAGCTTATGGCATGGGTGGTAAACACGGTACAGGCGGTCACCGATAAGATGCTGTCCCTGGATACCACCAACCTGGATGCCATGGAAGCCGGACTGGGAGTCCGTAAAGGCCCGGTTTTAATCAACTCGGTCTCGCTGCAGACCAGCCGCGTCGATAGAGGGCTGGAACTGGCCAATAAATATAACGCCAACCTTATCGGACTGCTGTGGAGCAATGAAGGCATGCCGCGTGACGTCAACGAGAGGGCCATGCATACCGTCGATTTTGTCTACAAAGCCAATGAAGCGGGTATCCCCAACGAAAGGATATGGATTGACCCCATCGCCAGCCCGGTATCGGTGGAAATCAACCAGGTGAAAGCCTGCGTGGAATTCATGACCATGCTGGGAGAGATTGCCCCCGGCTGCAAGTCCACGGTAGGTCTATCCAACATTTCCAACGGCGCGCCCGACGACCTCAGGTGCTGGCTGAACCGCACCTATATGATAATGCTGATGCGCGGCGGGCTGTACTCGGCAATTGTCGATGCCTTCGATAAAGAACTGATGCAGATAGCCCGCGGCGAGAGACAGGACATCGTGGAGCTGGTGCACAAGATGATGGACGGGGAGCAACCGGATATCGCCTCTCTGCCCAAAGAGATGGCCAACTACGCCAGGACGGCCAGAGTACTGATGGGAGAATCGCTCTATTCCGCCTCGTGGCTTGAAGTATAGGTTCCCGCTATTAGTTAACAGCTAAAGGCGGTGCTATTAATAAAAGAAACGTGTAAATATGACAAGGGAACGCCTGACCGTACCGGAGCAGAATGTACGCGAATACGCTCACGAACTGGCCTACAAGCTTGGTTGTGAGCAACTGGCCGGTATCACCGATATTGAAGAGCAGTGCCGGAAAGCCGGCGCTAAATATATATCTACCAAAAAAGTCGTAATCCTCGACCATTTAAACAGGTCATATCAAATCGGCTTCCCCGGCGGCGAGGTATCACTCGTCGATAGCGATGAGACTGTCTCTATTCGAGAGAAAATCCTGCTTCTGGACTATTTCACGCGTGCCCGGGGCACCCCTTCATCCGGCAGGACAATCACCTACAAGGAGCTGCATGACGGCATTAACTACTACCCCACGTTTGCCAAGAGAACCGTCCAACCGCTGGTCACCTTCTTCGGTGATAAACCCGGGCAGCTGCTGAAAACCGCCGCGACCATGGGAGGGCGTAAGGCCGATTTCGGCGACGCGGCCGTGACGATCGACGCCTTTCCCCGCGTGCCGGTAACCCTTGTCCTGTGGCGGGGCGATAAAGAATTCCCACCCGAGGGCAGTATCATATTCGACAGTACTATTGCCGATTATCTTACCAACGACGACATACACACGCTCTGCGAGACTATTATCTGGAGACTGGTCAGACTTCTAAAGAGTGGAGGTGATACCGCTGGCAAAGGATAATTTGACCAAAGCAGATGTTCAGGATAAATTGAAGGGAATTTTCTCGCATTATAAAGGCAATCAGGAGGAACTTATTCCCATCCTGCAGGAAACTCAGGAGAACTTCCGCTATCTGCCGGCGGCCGCCATGCGGGAAATCGCCGATTTTCTACACATGCCGGAAAGCACCATCTTCGGGGTCAGCACTTTCTATGCCCAGTTCAAGCTGACGCCCCTGGGTAAAAAGATAATACGAGTCTGCCGCGGCACGGCCTGTCACGTTCGCGGTGCCGCCAAGGTACTGGCGGAAATGGAAAAACAACTCGGCATCAAGGCCGGACAGACCACGGACGACATGGAATATACGCTGGAAACGGTAGCCTGTATCGGCGCCTGCGCCCTGGCGCCGACGATGACGATCGACGGCGAGACCTACGGTAAAATGACGACCAAGAAAGTTGCGGAGGTTTTAGGTGACAGCAGCAAAGCCTGATAACGGTAATAAACAGCGGACGATATTCATCTGCCAGGGAACGGGCTGCATATCCGGTAAGTCGCTTGAAATTACCGAAGCCCTTAAAAAAGCCGTGGCGGAACATGGTTTACCTGGAGTAAAGGTAGATTTTACCGGCTGCCACGGTTTCTGTGAGCAGGGGCCAGTGGCCATCGTCGAACCGGAAGGCATCTTCTACGCCTGTGTCAGCGTTGCCGACGTCCCGGAAATCGTCGAGTCTCACCTCCGTGACGGTAAACCGGTAGAGCGCCTCTTCTATAAAGACCCCGTCAGCGACGAGGCCATACCGTACCATAAAGACATTAAATTTTACAACATGCAGCAGCGTATTATCCTGCGTAACTGCGGGCGACTTAACCCCGAAAGAATCGAGGACTACATAGCCACCGGAGGTTATGAGTCCCTGAAAAAGTGTCTGAAAGAAATGACACCGGAACAGGTCATTGAGGAAGTCAAACGTTCCGGCCTGCGGGGACGCGGCGGCGCCGGTTTCCCCACCGGCATGAAATGGGAGTTCTGCCGTAATGCCCCCGGCGACCAGAAGTACATGATATGCAACGCCGACGAAGGCGACCCCGGTGCTTTCATGGACCGCAGCACTATGGAGGGCGACCCCCATACCGTCCTCGAAGGCATGACCATCGCCGCCTATGCCATGGGTTCCTCCGAAGGCTATATCTACATCCGGGCGGAATACCCGCTGGCCGTGAAACGCGTCCGGCTGGCCCTCAAGCAGTCCGAGGAAAAGGGCTTCCTCGGCGATAATATAATGGGCTCCGATTTCAGCTTGCACATCCATGTCAAGGAAGGCGCCGGCGCTTTTGTCTGCGGCGAAGAGACCGCCCTGATGGCATCTATCGAGGGAAAGCGCGGCATGCCCCGCTCACGTCCACCCTTCCCGGCAACCTCCGGGCTATGGGGAAAACCGAGCAATATTAACAACGTAAAGTCCCTGGCTACCGTGCCGGTTATCATTGCTAAAGGCGCCGACTGGTATGCCAGCACCGGCACGGAGAAAAGCAAGGGGACATGCGTCTTTGCACTTACGGGTAAAATCGCCAACAGCGGCCTTATCGAAGTACCCATGGGTATCCCCCTCCGCAAAATCATCTATGAAATCGGCGGGGGTATCCCCGGCAGCAAGAAATTCAAAGCCGTCCAGACCGGCGGGCCCTCCGGCGGGTGCCTGCCGGAAAGCTACCTGGACCAACCGGTTGACTACGAATCACTGGCGGCTGCCGGCTCCATGATGGGCTCGGGCGGTATGGTCGTCATGGACGAAGAAACCTGTATGGTCGATATCGCTCGCTATTTCCTTTCGTTCACCCAGGCCGAGTCCTGCGGCAAGTGCGTCCCCTGCCGTATCGGCACCAAGCAGATGCTGGATATCCTGGAGAGAATCTGCCGGGGCGAGGGACAGCCGGAAGATATCGACCTCCTCCAGCAACTGGGCGAGAATATTAAAGCCGGGTCCCTCTGTCAGCTGGGACAGACGGCACCCAACCCCGTCCTGACCACCCTCCGCTATTTCCGCGATGAATATGAAGCCCATATCAATGAGAAACGGTGCCCCGCTTTATCCTGCGTCAAACTGATTTCATTCTATATCCTGCCGGACAAGTGCCAGGGCTGCGGCATCTGCCTGCGGAACTGCCCGGCGGAATGTATCGCCGGTGACAAGCGAATGGTGCACGTCATCGACCAAGAAAAATGCGTCAGGTGCGGCACCTGCCTCGAGGTCTGTCCGGAAAGATTCGGCGCCGTGGTCAAGGTCTCCGCGGAAAAAGTGGATGTCCCCGATGAACCAATACCGGTAACGGCGGAAAAACCGGCAGCTTCGGCAACTTAATAGAGCGAGCGAGAATATAATGGACCATATTACTCTGACCATCAACGGGCAGGAAATTAAAGCTACCAGGGGTATGACCGTGCTCGAAGCCGCGCAGTCGGCGGATATCTACGTACCGACCCTCTGCCATTATCCCGACCTTGAACCCTACGGCGGCTGCCGACTCTGCATCGTGGAGATTGACAAGATGCGCGGACTGCCTACCGCCTGCACCACGCCCGCCACCGACGGAATGGTCGTCACCACGGAATCGGATGCCATCAATTCGGTACGCCGCGCCTCGCTGGAACTGATACTCAGCACTCACCCCTGCGACTGCCTGGAGTGCCACCGCCGGGAGCGCTGCGGCCCCTACGATATCTGCCTGCGGCATGTCGCCGTTACCGACCGCTGTGTCGTCTGTCCGTCCAATAATAACTGTGAGTTGCAGGAGGTCGTGGACTATATCGGCGTTCATGAGTTGCGTATCCCCAGGGATACCGCGCCCCGCACTATTGATAACAGCAATCCGTTCTTCGACCTCGACCGCAACCGGTGTATTCTCTGCGCCCGCTGCGTGCGTGCCTGCCAGGAAATAACCGGCGTCGGCGCCATCGACATGGCCTACCGGGGCTACGGCATGAAGGTCGCCACCTTCGGTGATGTTCCCCTGTTGGACTCGATTTGCCGTTCCTGCGGCGAGTGCATGGTACGCTGTCCGGTAGGCGCCATAACGCCTAAAGAACCCGCCGTCCCGGAACGGGAGGTTAAGACAGTCTGCACCTACTGCGGCGTCGGCTGCTCCATGTACCTGGGCGTTAAGGACGATAAGATAGTAAGCGTCCGCGGTGACGAGGAAGGCCCGGCCAACCAGGGTCGCCTCTGCGTGAAGGGCCGTTTCGGCATCGCCGAGTTCGTCAATTCCAGCGAACGGCTGACCACGCCCCTTATCAGGAAAGACGGCCGACTTGTCGAAGCATCCTGGGATGAAGCGCTGGCGCTGGTCGCCGACAAACTGGGGAAATACCGCGGAGACGAAGTGGCGGTGATTTCCTCGGCGAAAAGCACCACCGAGGACAACTACGTCATGCAGAAGTTAGCCCGGGTGGTGCTGGGCACCAATAACGTAGACCACTGCGCCCGCCTCTGACATGCCCCCACCGTGGCCGGTCTGGCCACAACCTTCGGCAGCGGGGCCTCGACCAACTCTCTCGATGACCTGAGCGAAGCCAGGTGCATCCTGGCCATCGGCACCAACACCACCGAAGCTCACCCGATAATCGGCATGAACATGCGGAAGGCAGCGCGCGGAGGCACCCGGCTCATCGTCGCCAATCCCCTGGAAATTCCGCTGGTACGCGATGCTGCTATCTGGCTGCAGCACCGCTCCGGCACCGATGTCGCACTGCTGATGGGCATGATGAAAGTAATCGTCGACGAAGGCCTGATGGACGCTAAATTCATCGAGGAAAGGTGCGAGAACTACGATTTATTCAAGGACTCGCTCAATAATTACCCCCTCAGTCTCGTCGAGGACATCACCGGAGTGCCCGGTGAAAAGGTAGCCGAAGCCGCCCGCCTGTACGCCACCAACAGCCCGGCGGCCATCTGCTATACGATGGGCATCACCCAGCATTCTCACGGCACGGATAATGTCATAGCCGTCGCCAACCTGGCCATGCTTACCGGGAATATCGGCAAGCCCGGCTCCGGCGTTAACCCGCTGCGGGGACAGAACAATGTACAGGGTGCCTGCGACGTGGGCGCTCTGCCCAATGTCTATCCCGGCTACCAGGCCGTAAATAATGAAGAAATCAGGAAGAAATTCGAGGCTGCCTGGGGCGTCAGCCTTAATCCGACCCCCGGTAAGACGCTTACCGAGATAATGCCACTGGCTCACGAAGGCAAGATAAAAGCCATGTACCTCATGGGCGAGAACCCATCGCTGAGCGACCCCGATTCCAGCCATGTCCGCGAGGCGATGCGGAGACTGGAATTCTTCGTGGTGCAGGATATCTTCCTCAATGAGACCGCCCGGCTGGCCGACGTCGTCCTGCCGGCTACCAGCTTTGCCGAAAAAGACGGCACATACACCAATACCGAACGCCGCGTGCAGAGGGTAAGAAAAGCCATAGAACCGGTGGGCGACAGTAAACCCGACTGGTGGATAACCTGTCAGATTGCCCGGCGTATGGGAGCCAGCGGATTCGATTTTAAAGACCCATCACGCATTATGGAAGAAATCGCCAGCGTAACACCGAGCTACGGAGGCATTACCTACAGGCGACTGGAGAAGAAAACTCTGCAGTGGCCCTGCCCTACCAAAGAGCACCCGGGAACGGCGATACTCCACACCGAGGCTTTCGCACGGGGCAAGGGGCACTTCGTTCCGCTGGAGTACCGGCCGCCTGCCGAGCTGCCCGACGATGAATACCCGCTGGTGCTGACCACCGACCGCAGCCTGTTCCACTTTCATACCGGCACGATGACACGTAAAGTCAGGGGCCTTAACATCTTCGCGAGTGAAGAACTGGTGGCGATAAATCCCCGAGACGCCGAAGCTCTGGAAATCAACGATGGCGATAAGATAAAGGTGACTTCACGGCGCGGCGAGGTGACCGCCAAGGCTCAGGTTACGGAGTCAGCGCCGAAGGGCACCATCGCCATGACCTTCCACTTTGCGGAAACCCCCACCAACGAGCTGACCAACCCCGCCCTCGATCCCGTGTCGAAAATACCGGAGTTCAAGGTAGCCGCAGTGAGGGTTCAAAAAGCTGAGCGGGTGGCGGTTAAGACGGGCTAGCTTATCGTCATTCCCGCGAAAGCGGGAATCCAGCCAATCCACCCCACCTGGATTCCGTATCAAGTACGGAATGACATTTCAGAGGGTCTTTGTATTTTTACTCTTTAACCTTTTCCATCCCGTCTCTTTGATAAAGAACAACATGACCAGTGCCACGATAGACAGAGATGCCCAGAAGAGAAAGGGTGTGCCCGGACTGATAGTCGCCAGGCTGTTGCCCAGCGGAGGCGATGCCACACTCCCGATATGTACTATGGTGAAAACCATCCCCAGGGCTGTCCCCGAATATACCGGCCCGACTCCCTCGGTTTCCAGCAGCATGGTGACAGCGAGCGACATAAAACCATCCATGAAAATGCCGCACACAATCATCAAGACCCATATCGAAGCGCCATCAACAAAGGGTATAAGACCGACACAGAAAAGGGATACTACAAGTGCCGGAAAAAGTATCGCCTTCCTGGAACCGATTCTATCCGATAAGTAGGACAACGGCACGACGCATATAGTGCTTATCCCGTAGAAGGCAGCCAGGGTGCCATCGGCGCTGGCTACCGCCCAACCCCGGTCACGCAGATAAAGCGGCAGGTAGCCTGACATACCCATAAGAGTACCAACACGGAACAATAACGTTAACCCGATGAACCACAGGGCCTTGATACGAATCAGCTTCGAGAATGACTGGCGAAGCGGCATGCTACCGGAGACTTCAGCAGTTGCATCATCCTGATACGGCTCCCTCCCGAATAGAGTCCAGAGTATACCCACTACCACGGAAATGACTCCGTAGAAGTACATCACGTTTCTCCAGCCACCGAGAGCCGGCGACAGTATCGTGGCGCTAATCATGGGTCCCAGCATCAGCCCGAAACCCATGCCCATGGCGTATATACCCATCGCCATACCCAGATTTCGACCTTTAAACCACATGCCGACCGTATTGGTTACGGTGATGGGTATTATCAACCTGACTATTCCGTTAATAAAGACAGTAAAAGCAAGGGTAAAAAAGCTGTCCGACAGACCCCTGAGCGCGCCGGTTATGCCCACCAGAATACAAGAAACGCTCAGGATGAGTTTCACCCCGAACTTATCGGTTAATACCCCGGCAATCAAGCTGACAAAGATGCCGGCAAAACTCGCGATACCCCAGATGGCTCCGATCTGTACCAGGTTTAATCCCAGGTCCTCTGAAATTTCTTTAAAGAGGACCGGCATGCAGGAAAAGGGCACAGCCGCCACAAAGGCACCGGTCACTGTCGACAGCGCTAGTATGTACCATCGATAGGTTGACTGACGATTATCTGATATCAGGATTCTAATTTACCTCTGATTCCTGTAATAACCTCTGTGCCGTGATAGCGGCGATAGCCCCATCCCCGACCGCCGTGACGACCTGCCGGGGCGAGTCGCTCCTGATATCCCCCGCCGCCAGTATGTAAGGGACTTCCGCCTGCATGGTCTCGTTGACGATAATCTGGCCGTGGTCATCGAGGGGGATAATGCCTTCCAGAAAGTCCGTATTGGGGTCCAGGCCGATATGCACCAGGACGCCATCCACTTTTAACGTTTCTTTTTTCTTGCTCGCCTCATCCGCCAGTTCTATCGCCTCGACCTTATCCTTGCCGGTGATAGCCTCTACCATGATACCGCAGCGGACTTCTATTTTAGGGTCGGCGGTAATTCTATCGCGGAGGACCGCCGTGGCGGTCAGTTCGGGCATGGCCTCGACGATAATCACCTTCGAAGCGATTTTCGCCATGTAGAGGGCCTCGGTAACGCCGGCATCCCCGCCGCCGCACACCGCCACTACCTGGTCGGCATAGTCACCGCCGTCGCAGAAAGCGCACTCAAAAACACCCTTCCCCGCCAGTTCCTCCTCGCCGGGGACACCGAGTTTCTTATTCTTGGAGCCACCGGTAAAAATCACGATATTGGTGGTGAACCCCTGTCCGTTGGCGCAGCCCACCCAGCGCGTGCCCGAGAAAAGCTCCAGGCCGGTGACATCACCCGGCTCCATCTGCAATCCATATTTCTTAGCCTGTTCGACCATTTCCGCGGCTAATTTGGCGCCGGGGACACCCTCGTTAAAGCCGGGGTAGTTCTCGATAAGCTCGATATTGCGTATGTAACCGCCGACGGTCTCTTTTTCCAGAAGGAGAGTCCGCCGCCGGGCCCGGCTTAAGTACAGTCCGGCCGTCAGCCCCGCCGGCCCACCTCCGACAATGACGACATCCCAGTCAGACATGTAAAAAATCCCCCAAAATAACTTTATACAGTCAGATTGAAGTCAGGGGAGGCCCGCGCCGGGGACATCCACCTTTACCATCTCCACGCGACCACTCAGTTTTGCCTTAGCCTCGTTGGGTTGAGATGTTTCCGCCGTCATTATAAAGAGCGTACGGCGGTCCGGGCCACCGAGCATACAGGCAACAGCCCCAGCATTTATTCGGTGTGTCACCTCGCCGCCCTCCCGAACGCGAATAACCTCCTGAGTAAACGGAGATGCGACCCAGATAGTGTTTTCGGCATCAAGACAGATACCATCTGGAATCACATTCCCGGCAACCCAGTTGGCGTGGTCAGCCTGTGAAGTAATCCCGGCATGAAACGCCTCCCCGAGTTTGGCCCAGACCCGCCGTCCCGTCAGGGAGCCGTCGGCCTCGATATCGAAGGCCGTTAGACGCGCGCCAAACGTTTCGGC
>JAUWGD010000065.1 GCA_030606585.1 Dehalococcoidales bacterium
GGTCAGTGCGGCTTCAGGAAAGCACTAAACTATGCCAAATCTAGAGAAAGCCCGAAAGTATATATCCGACTGCGTCACGCAACCGATTGTCAATCTTCTAGCCAGAACCCCGCTAACGCCGAATACCTTAACCTGGCTCGGATTTTGCATAACCGTCGGCGCCGCGGCGCTAATCTTCACCGAACACCTTCTCGCCGCCGGAATCGTCGTCCTTGTGGCCGGCTTTTTCGATATGCTGGACGGGGCCCTGGCGCGCGTGACGAACCGGGTAACACGCTTCGGCGGTATACTCGATTCCACCCTCGACCGACTCTCCGAGGCCATCCTGCTGCTGGGTCTGCTGGCGGTATTCGCACGGGAGGGGCAGGTAGCCGAAAGCTTGCTCGTGGGCTTTGCCCTGCTCGGCTCGCTGATGGTCAGCTATATCCGCGCCAGGATGGAGGGGCTGAGTATCGAATGCAAGGCGGGGCTGTTTACCCGACCGGAGAGGGTTATCGTGCTGGCACTTGGCCTGCTGCTGAGCCAGTTCGACTATGCCCTGGTCACCGCCCTGTCCGTTATTATATTCTTCAGCTACTTCACGGCGGGGCAGAGGCTGATTTTTGCCTGGCGGCAGACAAGAAACTGATTGCCGGAATTTTTTCATGACAGACGTAAGGAGTATAGACATCCTGCGTCTTTGGTAGTAGAACTTATGCTGGATTTTTTTGCAGAACGGAGGAAACTATGCCAGTCGCTGCTGTAATCGGAGCCCAATGGGGAGACGAAGGAAAAGGTAAGATTGTCGACATGCTGGCGGAGAAAGCCAGGTACGTGGTGCGTTTTTCCGGAGGGGACAACGCCGGCCATACGGTCGTTAACCCTCTCGGCGAGTTTAAATTACGACTCACGCCTTCCGGGATTTTCTATCCCGGCACAATATCGATAATAGGCAACGGCGTGGTGCTTAATCCCGCCGTGCTTCTCAGCGAGATAGAAGAATTGAACTCACGCAAGGTGGACACATCCCGTCTTTATATCAGCGACCGCGCCCACCTGATAATGCCCTACCATATCATCATCGAGGGCATGGAAGAGGACTCGCTGGGCGGTAAAGCCATCGGCACCACACGCAAGGGCATCGGCCCCGCCTATGTCGATAAAGTGGCCAGAACCGGCATCAGGGCAGGCGACCTGCTGGACAAGGAGGTACTGAGAGAGAGGCTTACCCTGGCGCTCGAACATAAAAACAAAATCATCACGAAAGTATTCGGGAAAGAGCCATTATCGTTCGATGAAATATACAGCCAGTACTGCGAATATGCCGATAAATTGTCTCCGCTTATCTGCGACACGACCGTCATGCTGGCCGCGGCGCTTGACCGCAACGAATCTATCCTCCTCGAAGGTGCCCAGGGGGTCTTGCTCGACCCCGATTTCGGCACCTATCCCTACGTAACGTCATCATCACCGATGGCCGGCAATGCCTGCCTGGGGTCAGGACTCGGCCCGAACCAGCTAAACCATACCCTGGGAGTGTTCAAGGCCTTTCAAACGAGAGTGGGCGCGGGCCCGATGCCCACGGAACTCGACGACGAAATCGGCGATGCCATAAGAGAATACGGCGACGAATACGGCACCGTTACCCGGAGGCCCCGCCGCTGCGGATGGTTCGATGCCGTGGCGGCCCGACTCAGTAAACGCGTTAACGGATTCACCAGCATCGCCGTCACCCGTCTCGATATCCTCGATATGCTGGCGCGAATCAAGATATGCACCGGCTATAAAGTCAACGGAGAGACAATCGACAATTTCCCGGCCAGCGTCACCACTCTGGCAAAGTGCCAGCCCATTTACGAAGAACTCCCGGGATGGGAAAAACACACCGGCAACATACGAATCTATAAAGATTTACCGCCAAAAGCGCAACGGTATGTCAAGAGGTTAGAGGAGCTAATCGGCTGCCCGGCAAGCCTGATTTCCGTAGGCAAGAGGCGCGAGCAGACCATCGTCCGGAAGTCGATTTTTTAATAGGAAATGGGAATAGATATCTCGGAAAGGGGAGGTGCGAAAATGAAGCAATTGGCTGTAATTCTGATGACTGTAATGTTAGTGGTATCCGGACTCTCGGGAAGCTGCAAAAGTGAAGAAGAGAAATTGAAAGAAGAGCTGTTTCCTAAGATGGAGGAAATGGGCTCTCTGCCTGCTCTCAAGTACATTGAAAAGCCGGAAGCAAAGGGGAAACTTCAGGTTTCTGCTGAGGTTAACAAGGAGCACTGGGAGCGACTGGGAGCATTGAGTATTGAAGTAAATGTGAAGAACAAAACAGATCAGACCTTGTTGAAAGTTATTGTTACTCATACCTTGATAGATAAGTCAGGTAATGTGTTAGTGAGAAATGGTTATGGAGTAGGTTCCGAAATCAACAATCTTAAATCAGGAGAGGTTAGTACAGCCAATTTAGAGATGCTGGTTGTTAATAAGGCAGAGACCATCGGCCAAGTTGAGTATTCACTCAGGGATATCCAGTTTGCTGGGGAAAGCAGTATGGCACCAGCGCTGGCTCCAACGCCTACTCAAACTACCTTAGAAGTTGCCAATTTAGATCTCTCTGAATTAATTGAGTTGCGCAAAGCTGTAGATGAATTTATAACATCGGCAAGGCTAATCGCAAATGAAAATGAGGAAAGCTTGCTTAACCAAGCCAATACCATTATGGGAGCAATTCAATCTGATAGCAAAGTGGGTAATCTTGTCGCTGAGAAGACCGAGGAAGAAAGGTTTGTTCTGGACGTTTTAGGGGAGATATTTGCTGTGGGGGTAGAGCACTTCTACAATGTCCCATCGCCGGTAGCGTGGGCAATAACAAAAAGCGCTGAGGAACTCGGTAACCGGATAGCTGAGTGGCAGGTGCTTGGGCACCTGAGTTTAGCTACATTGACTCAGCTTGATAGTGGCGTTATGGAAATTGTATATCATAAGGAACAAGGTGAAGTCTGGGTCAACTTCGATATCCATGACCCAACTGGTCGGGTATGCATGTACATACCAGTTGAGCCATGCTTAGTATCACCTGAGGGCCATGGTAACGTAGTTCTTTCCGAAGGAGTAAGGCCAGTCATAGAGAAATGCAGGATTGCCTACCGATTCGATAGCCAAGCTGTTACGTCTAAAGAAACAGAAGAAACAAATATCTACACCAAATCAAATTACCCTAGAGATCCACAAACCCCAGTAGAGACTCTGGTTTTATTCGTCTTTCTCTGCGATAAAGGCGATTACACTGTAGCTGGAGCTATGTGCACAGAAGATTTCATGGAAGAGTACGGTTCTACCAAAACCATGTGGAATTATATTTCAGGAGGGGTGTCGCTCTCTAAAGTAGAGATAATCGACACGCAGTTAAATGGGAGCCGGGGCAAAGCACGTGTAGAGATTTTGCTGTACTTTTCAGATGGAAGCACCTATAATAGCATCCCATTCCTAGAGAAAGAGGATGGAATTTGGAAAATCGAGGCGTAAACGACCTAATTATAAAAACCAATTTAATTCCTGCAGCTTGAGGAATAGTAAGTAATTATGAAAAACGATAATAGAGAGCAAATACCTCTTCTGTCCAAGTCTCGTTTTATGTCCGGTTTACAGTGCCATAAACGGCTTTATCTGGAATGTTTTCACCCCTCTTAAACAACCCGTAGTGCTGAGTAACGAAACCTATGGGATAAGCAGAGAATGATACGAGGGCGGCAGGGTGGGAATAGATAACAAACGAGGGGTGGCAGGGAGGTCTGGATTCCGGCTTTCGCCGGAATGACAAACAGGCGGGAAAAGGAGAGGGGGGCTTACGCCCCTCTCAGTGTTTCTGTTCAGTGAAAATTACGCCTTTATATCTATGGTGTATTTCTTTAAGGTCTCGATGATAGCAGCCCCCGCTTTTTCATCGGGCGGGAGGAGGGGTAAACGCGGTGCGCCCACCTGCATGCCGACTTGATTGAGAGCATATTTAACGGGACCGGGGTTGGGCTGGATAAAGAGCACGTTCACCAGCGGCACCAGGTGGTTGTGAATGGCCGCGGCCTCTTTCACGTTATTGTCCAGAACGTATTCCATCATTTTCCTGACCTGCTTACCGACGAGATGGGTGACAACGCCGATAACACCGTAGCCGCCGAGGGTCATGATATGAAAGGTATCGTTGTCATTGCCGCTCCAGACGTAAAAGCCTTCCGCGGCATTGCTGATTACCTTGGAGACGTGTTCCATATCGCCGTTGGCTTCCTTAACACCGACAATGTTATCAATCTGGCTCAACCGGACAATGGTATCCGGCGTCATATTGACAATCACACGCCCCGGTATGTTGTACATAATAATGGGCAGGCTGGTGCTCTCAGCGACGGCCTTGAAGTGCTGGTAGATGCCTTCCTGAGTAGGCTTGTTATAATACGGCACTACCGACAGGCAGGCATCCACGCCGATTTTCTCCGCTCCCTCGGTGGCTTCCACGGCCTCGGAGGTGCTGTTGCTGCCGGTATAGGCAACAATAGTCCCCCTATCGCCCACTACTGATTTCACCTCGGTGAACAGGCGCAGCTCTTCCTCCCAGGAAAGTGTCGGCGCTTCCCCGGTGGTGGCGGCAACAACCAAGCCGTCGCTCCCCGAATCGAGCAGAGCCAGCGCCAGTTTTTTGGCCTGTTCGTAATCGACTTCCCCGTTATCCTTGAACGGAGTTACCATGGCTGTTAAGAACCGTCCCAACTTCTTCATGGTTACTGGCCTCCTTCCGGTTTTACCCAGTCACGTTTTATCATCTCTTCGGCAATCTGGATTGTGTTGAGAGCCGCTCCCTTGCGCAAATTATCGGCGACAATCCACATAACCAGGCCGTTGGGATGCGAGGCATCCTTCCGGATACGGCCGACAAAGGTATCGTCGGTTCCGGCCGCCGACCACGCCTGCGGATACAGGCTGATAGCCGGGTCATCCAGCACCCTGACACCGGGAGCCCGCGAGAGTATCTGCTGAGCTTCCTCCACCTCCATCGGACGTGTAAATTCCACGTGGACCGCCTCGCTATGGCCTATCACTACCGGCACGCGCGCGCAGGTAGCCGATACCGCGATACTATCGGCGTGCATTATCTTCCTGGTTTCTTCCAGCATTTTCCACTCTTCCCTGGTGTACCCGTTATCCAGAAAGACATCAATCTCCGGCAGCACGTTAAAGGCTATCTGGTGCGGGTAGACATGCGGAACGGTATCCTGCCCCTCCAGCACCTGCCTGGCCTGGGTTCTCAACTCCTCGACCGCGGCGATACCGGTGCCTCCCACCGACTGATAGGTATCAACCACGATACGCTTGATAGGGTTAACCTTATGCAGGGGATACAAAGCCATGACCATCTGAATGGTGGAGCAGTTGGGATTGGCGATAATACCCTTATGCAGTCTGATATCCTCGGGGTTGACCTCGGGCACCACCAGCGGCACGTCCTTATCCATTCTCCAGGCCGAGCTGTTATCAACGACCACAGCGCCGACCCTGGCGGCGAGCGGCGAAAAATGGCGGCTCTGTTCGGCCCCGGCCGAAAAAAGGGCAATTTCCACACCCTCGAAAGAATCGCCGGTGGTCTCTTCTACCTCAATTTCCCGGTTACCGACCGGCAGTTTCCTGCCCGCCGAGCGGTCCGACGCCAGAAGCCGAAGCGAAGCCATAGGGAATTTCCGCTGGAGCAGAATCTTGATAAACTCCTGCCCCACCAGCCCGGTAGCCCCTATTATAGCTACATGATAGTCCTTCACTTTTTCCCTCACAGACCCAATAATTTATCCAGTCCGTAAATAAATCCTTTTCGTTTCATTACTTCTTTAACAGCCAGCAATACGCCGGGCATGAAAGCCTCCCGGCTAATCTGGTCGTGTCTTATCCTGAGCGTCTGGCCATCCGTACCCAGAATAACTTCCTGGTGCGCCATAAAGCCGGGCAGACGCACGGCGTGTATATTTACCCCTTCAACCGATTTCCCGCGCGCCGGCGAGTCCTCTCCCACTACCGCCGGCGGGAGGAAGGGCTTGCCCCTGGCCTCGGCCATAACCCTGGCCGTCATCTGAGACGTACCCGAAGGCGCATCCAGCTTGCGGTCGTGGTGCTGCTCTATAATTTCCGCATGGTCGAAATACTTGCCGGCTACTTTAGCCAGGTGCATCATAAGGACGGCCCCGAGCGCGAAATTAGGCGCCACCACGATGCCAATCTCGTTAGCCTCTGCCAGCTTCTGCATTTCATCAAGGTCGTCAGCGGTGAAGCCGGTAGTGCCGATAACCATGTTAACGCCACGCTTTGATGCCGTGCGTACGGCCGGCATACTTGCCCTGGCGATACTGAAATCGACGATGACATCCGGCTGGCAGCTTTCGATGATGGCGGCAAGGTCAGCCGAGAAGGGCACCGTGCCGGAACCGTCCGGCAGAGTCAGGTACTCCGCCGGGACATTGACGTCAACGGCTCCTACCAGCTGCATTTCCGGCTCCCGGCAGACGGCTTTCACCACCTCCTGTCCTACCCTGCCTGACGCTCCATATACCACTACCTTAATACGTTCCATAATAGAACACCTCAATAAAAATTGGGAAGATATTAGGGGCGTTTATAAGGAGGGCGTGAAGGGCCCTGGTTCGGCCTCGGCTGGCGGTCACCACCGGAATAGCGCGGTCTGTTATTCCGAAAGCCGGAGGAGCCGCCGCGCCTTTCCTGGCGCGCGCTTTCACGGGCGGCAGCCTGTTCCGTACCTTCTTCGGAGACAGCCCGACGCGACACGTTCACCCTACCCATATTATCGATGGCGATTACCTTAACGGTAACTTCGTCGCCGATTTTAACCTCGTCTTCAACCTTGCCCACGCGGTAGTCCGCCAGCTCGCTGATATGCACCAGCCCATCCTTGCCGGGGAGAATCTCCACCATGGCGCCGAATGACAGGATGCGCGACACCTTGCCGGTGAAGATATCACCGACTTGCGCCTCGCGGGTCAGCCCCTCGATGATGGAGATGGCTTTCTGAGTGGACTCCATATCCGACGAGCCGATTACCACGGTGCCGTCGTCGTTAACGTCAATGGTCGTCTTGGTCTCCTCGATGATAGACCTGATGGTCTTACCACCGGTGCCGATAACAGCCCCGATTTTACCGGGGTCTATCTGTATCTTGGTCATCCTCGGAGCGAAGGGACTGACGTCCGGTCGGCTGGCATCGATAGTCTGAGCCATCTTATCGAGAATTACCAGGCGACCCTCTTTAGCCTGAGTCAGCGTCTTCTCTACAATCTCAAGACTTAAGCCTTTCAGCTTGGTATCCATCTGAATCGCCGTGATACCGTCGCGGGTACCGGCAATTTTAAAGTCCATATCGCCGTTATAGTCTTCCTGTCCTTCAAGGTCGGTCAGGACCACGAATTTACCGTCATCGCCGGTAACCAGCCCCATGGCAATACCTGCCACGGCCTTCTTTACGGGAATGCCCGCGTCCATCAGCGAAAGACTGCCGGCGCAGACACTGGCCATAGAAGTACTGCCGTTAGAACTCAGGACTTCCGAGACAAGGCGTATGGCATAGGGGAAATCCTCGTCGTCAGGCAACATCGGAAGCAGGGCCCTTTCGGCCAGGGCGCCGTGCCCTATCTCGCGGCGACTGGTAGAGCCGACACGCCTTACCTCGCCGTTGGAGAACCCGGGGAAATTATAGTGGTGCATAAAGCGCTTGCTTTCCTCTATCCCCAGGCCATCCAGCATCTGCTCCTTGCGGGTGGAGCCCAGCGTGGTAATGCTCAGCACCTGGGTCATCCCCCGGTTGAACAGACCGGAGCCGTGGGTGCGCGGCAGCAGTCCAACTTCACAGCTAAGGGGACGTATCTCGGTTATACCGCGTCCGCCGATGCGTTGCTGCTTCTCTAGAATACGCGTTCTGAGCACGTATTTATATCTGACATCAAGAGCTTCCAGGATTTCCTTCTCCTGGTACGTTTCGGCGAATTTCTCCAGGACTTCCGCTTTCAGTTTATCCCAGGCCTCATCGCGCTGTGTCTTGTCCGCGATATCAAGAACCTGAGAAATTTTATCGTCGGCAAACCCGGCAACCGCCGCGACCGCCTCCGCGTTCGCTTCTTCCTCGGGGAGAGTCAACTTGGGCTTGCCCACCGCCTTCTGAAGTTGTTCCTGGATTTCGATGATACCCTGATTGGCCTCATGGGCGAATTTAACCGCCTGAAGAACGATATCCTCGGAGATTTCCTTGGCCCCGGCTTCCACCATGATAACTTTATCCCTGGTGCTGACGACGATAAGGTCCAGCTGGCTTTCTTCCAGCTGGGCCATCCTGGGATTCAACACCAGTTCGCCGTTAATGTAGCCGACGTTGACGGCACCTACCGGCCCGCCAAAGGGTAGCTCGGAGAGCGTCAGGCACGCCGAAGCGCCGAGAACCGAAAGTATATCCGGGTCGTTCTCAAGGTCGGCCGAAAGCACGGTGGTGATTATCTGGATATCGCTGTGCCAGGTCTTGGGTAGCAGCGGGCGTATGGGGCGGTCCGTCTGCCGGCAGGCCAGTGTAGCCGCCTCGCTGGGACGCCCCTCCCTCCTGATAAAACCGCCGGGTATTTTACCGGCGGCGTACAATCGTTCTTCATAGTCGATGGTCAGGGGAAGGAAATCGACCCCTTCCCTGGCTTCCCTGTTGAAGCACATCGTCACCAGGATGACTGTTTCGCCGTAGCGTACGGTTACCGCCGCATCGGCCTGTTGGGCGAGCTTGCCCGTTTCGATACTGAGGTCACGACCACCAATGTCGCAACGAAATGATTGTAGTTCCAATGAATTACTCCTCCATCCAAAAGACTTTTACTTACGCAGCCCCAGTCTCTTGATAAGTTGATTATACCGCCCTACGTCCTCCCGGCTGAGATAAGCTAAAAGCCTTCGCCTCTGCCCGACAAGCTTGAGCAGGCCGCGCTGGGTGTGATAGTCGTGCCGGTTGGCTGCCATGTGCGTAGTTAACTGGTTTATCCTCTCCGTAAGCAGAGCTACCTGCACCTCGGTCGAACCAGTATCGCCTTCTCGCGCCCGAAAATTGTTTATAACTTCTGTCTTTTTCTCTTTGTCCAAATTATGCCCCTCTCCCACCTGATATTCTTATAAACATTTACGCACAATTATAGCACAAGGCGCCGCATAAGTAAATTCT
>JAUWGD010000120.1 GCA_030606585.1 Dehalococcoidales bacterium
GTGGCGGGGGTGGCAATCCAGCCCGCGCCGATTTTCTCCTTGAGCTCCAGCACGATACGGTTGGCTACCTTCTTGCCGATGCCCGGTATCATGCTCAGCATGTCCGTGCTGCCGGTGGCGATAGCCATGGTAATCTGCTCCGGGCTTAAAGCCGAAAGCATGGCCAGCGCCAGCTTGGGGCCCAGTCCCGTAACTCCGAGGAGCGTCTCGAAGAGCCACAGTTCATCGGCGGAAGCGAATCCGTAAAGAGACAGGTTGTCCTCGCGTACGTGCAGGTGGGTATAGACCTTGACTTCGTTGCCGGGTTTACCCAGCGCGCTCAGGGCGGTGGTGGGCATTGATACCCGGAATCCCACTCCCCCCACGTTGATAATCGCCCCTTCGCCGCTGACCGCTTCCAGTTTACCGCTCAGGCTGGCTATCATTGTTCCTCCCTCTGTCCGGCGAGTACATCCTTGAGGTGCATCTCCTGCACGTGGCAGATGGCTACCGCTAAAGCATCGGCGGCGTCGTTTGGCTGGGGGACTTCCGCCAGTCCGAGGAGGAGTCGCACCATTTCCTGGACCTGCTCCTTGCTGCTGGCGCCGTAGTTAGCCACCCGCTGCTTGACCTTCGCCGGAGCGTACTCATAGGTAGGGATGCCTTTGCCCGCGGCAGCCAGCAGGGCTATTGCCTGGGCGCGACCTATGGCCATGGCCGACTTCACATTCTTGGAGACAAAAGGCGCCTCCACGGCGACGGCATCGGGGCGGTGGCGCAGGATAACATCGAGGAGTTGGTTATAAAGCAGGACCAGGCGTTCGCTGATTTCCGTTCGTTGGCGGGCGGTAATAGCACCGAAATCGACCAGGGAAATTTCGTCATTCTCGCTCTCTATCACGCCGTAGCCCATCACTACCGTGCCCGGGTCGATTCCTAAAATCTTCATCTCACATCTCAGTCTGCCTGGTAAGCCTCCACGACGGAATCGGGTATGTCCGCATTGCTGAAGACGTTCTGGACGTCGTCTATTTCCTCAATCTTGTCCAGCAGCTTCAGAGCCTGCATGGCGGCTTTTTCATCGAGTTCCACCAGGGTTTTCGGCACCTTCAATAGCTCGCTCGATTCGATTTCCACTTCGTTCTTTTCCAGGGCTTCCCTGACCTTTTCCAGCTCCTCCGGTACGGTATACACCTCCACGTAGTCGCTTTCCACTTTAACATCCTCGGCGCCGGCATCGATGGCGGAGAGGGCCAGTTCGTCGGCGTCCACGTTATCGGCCTTGATGGTGATGACTCCCTTGGAATCGAAAAGCCAGGCGACGCAACCGCTTTCTCCCAGGCTGCTGCCGTAGCGTGTAAACGTGCCTCTGACGTTCTGGATGGTGCGGTTGCGGTTGTCCGTCAGGGCGTTGACCAGAATTGCTATGCCGTTGGGTCCGTAGCCTTCGAGTGTTACCTCGGTTAGGCTGCCGCCCTCGAGCTCTCCGGTGCCTTTCTTGATGGACCTTTCGATAGTGTCCATCGGCATATTACTATCGCGTGCTTTCTGTATAGCCAGGCGCAGGCGGAAATTCATCTCAGGATTACCGCCGCCCTCGCGTGCCACGACTATAATTTCCCTCGTCAGTTTCGTGAAAAGTTGACCTCGCCTGGCATCGGCGACTCCCTTCTGGTGTTTAATCGAGTGCCATTTGGAATGCCCGGACATAGTCTCCCTCCTTGACCTCTAATCCCCCTGTCTGATAATTCTAGCATGTCGTTATCAAGCGGTCAAAGAGGTCATGCGGGTATTTTATGTTTCGGCTTGTGTTTAACCATCGCTTTTATTATAATTCTGTTGTGCCCGCATTCGGGTAAAAATATCGTTCGTAAGGAGAAGTTTCGACTTTGAGTGATTTAACCTCAACTATACTTATTGGTGTCGCCCTGGTTTTATTATTGGTGTTAAGCGTCTTCCTCCAGGGATGGCGCACCAGGCGGGCGCCGATAGGCAAGGTTGTCGGTATTGCTTCCAGCGTCAGGCATAACGAGAAACTCTGTGAAAACCACAGCGAAAACAGCAGTATCGGAAGGTTCAAGACATCAGCCTGGGACAAGCATAGAGATTCGGTCGACTTTCTTCCCGTGGAGTTAAGGACCGAGTTGTCAGATGTGTTCGAATCAATTGCCGAACTCAATGTCACCATAGATACCGCCAGAAAACTTGGTTCGACCGGCTATGTATCGGCCTCTGATGTTGAAAGATTGAAGGCGCCGCTGGCCTCCTGTAAGGAGAAGCTCCAGGAATGGGTCTATGCGAATATGAATAACCCGGAATATCTGCCGAAGAAACGCAGCATTTTCCGCCGGTAAAAATTTGCCCCCGCCCGTCTGCCTCTTATTCTATCGCCTGTGGACTGTCCAGCTTTATAGCGAGTGCCTCCCTCAGCTGCTTGAGTTGCGCCTGGAACGAGGGCGCCGTGATACTTTCCGTGGACATTATTACGGCATCTTCACGATTGTCCAGATAATAGCCGCGGCGCACGCCCACCTGTGTGAACCCGTACTTGCCGTATAATTTTTGCGCTATGACGTTTGAGGCGCGCACTTCCAGGGTCATCAGGCTGGCCTTCAGTATCATGGACAGGTCGATGGTGGCTATGAGCAGCAGCTCGCCGAGTCCCTTCCCCTGGTATTCCTGGCGAAGGGCAATATTGGTGATATGAGCCTCGTCCACCAGCACCCAGATACCGGAGAAGCCGATGATGTACTGCCGGGTGTATTCCGGACGCGTGGCATCGAGATAATAGCTGCGTTTGTGCAGCGGTATCATTCGTGACAGCAGACCCAGCAGCCCTTTCCGCGGTTTTACCTCGGCAGCTTCCACGGTTCTGGAGTCATCACAGGCCACTACGTAGTGGGCGAGCTTGTTTTGCAGCTCCTGGCGGTAATTGGGCGGCGGCCACTGGGTGGGGAAGGCCTCACGGTCTATATTATTTACCTGAGCCAGGTCTTCATGGCTCATGGCGCGTATGGTGTATGTCAATATCGTTTCTCCGCTTCGGTTAGTTCTGCAATTTTAGCATATTTCATTTTTAAATGGCATTTAAAAAGGGAAGCTTGAAAGCTTCCCCTGTTCTCATTATCTCTACTTCTATCCCAATTTCATTTTTCGCAAATCATATTATTCTTATATAAGACTATTTTTAATGTTTTCACACGCCTCGACTATCGTCTCTGTTCTCGAGTCACCATTATCAAGTCTAAATGTGTTGAAACGTGAAGAATCTAAATATATCAACCCAATGACTTTGTGATTCTCATCTACTAGTGGATAGCAAAAGTATGATTTTCTGTCTGCCTTTCGCTCCATCAGTTCATCTTCGGTATATTTGTATTCAGAAATCATTTTTTGTCTATACTCTTCATCACTGATAAAATTCTCTATTAGTGGTGTCTTATGAGTGAATGCCTTACCTATTATTCCTTTTTTAATGTCGAATTTCCTCCCAGACCCGCCCCCGCTTAGCAAGTAATCGAAAGCCTGTACTGTTTTGTTTCTAATAGGTACGTGATATGTACATCGTATATCAAACTCGCTTTCATATGATAGTAGTTTTAACAGAAGCTGAAGTTGAACCTTTGTTCTTAGTTGTTTTTCTTTAATCGAATCTTTGTTTTCCCAAATTTTTATTCCAATAATTACTGCTATGGGAGCTATTATCCAATAAATACACCAATCATCCTTGGTAGCTATGATTCCAATCGCAGCTATCGAAGCTACTTCAATTCCCCACCTGATGTATTTAAATCCATTCATTTATTCTTCTTTGCAATAACTAATTTTACAATTGGTAAAGAATACACAGATAATCCAATTGATGACGCTGGAATACTGATATCCTTTGAAACCTTTTTAATATTTCTCGGCAAGTATAAGTCGTGCATTTCAGTAACGTTAAGTCGCGCTTTTCTTACATGATTCTCAATTTCTTTATCATCCATCAAGAAAGAATCCAATTCAATAATAATTCCTTCTTTTGTTACAAACCTACTTATATTAATATCACATCCTTGAATTTTTCTTAGATTCATACCCCATGTATAATGAGGAAGCGTTCCTATAAACACTCCTCCTGGTTTTAGGATTCTTTGTATTTCTTTATATAACACTGCCTTATTATATGGATCATATAAAAATGCTGTTACTCCAGAGAATTCCGAGTCTAAAAAGGGTAGCATTAATGCATTACTTTTAAACTTAAAAAGGCACTTTTCTCTCGGAGTCAACACTAGCATTCTTGCAGATATATCTGTTTGTACTATTCTGGTATATGATATTCCGCAATATTTAGATGTAGTACCTCTACCACACCCAATTTCCAACATCAATCCACTTGAAGGAATTCTTAAATTGTAGTTATTACAAAATGCAGAAGTAGCTTCATCGAAATTCCTAGAAGTTATATGATGTTTGTCATAATACTCATTTGCTATTAAATCATAACTTGAACTTTTCATTACTTGAGTCAATAACAATTTTTCCAAGTTTATCCATGCATCAACCTTATATCCTTTTTACACATAAGATTACATCGACTTATACTACGTGTCAATGGTTTTTCTGTATAAAATTAGTTAAAATGTTCTAATAACTTTTCCTACGCTTAATTTACTCTTCTCCCCATAGTGTATTCTTCATTAATCCCAACACCTATCTTTTAAGTACTTATGACGTTATACTATATGCACAGGGTAACACCATAATTACCGGTCGGGCGAAGGTAAAATTAGACATAGCCCGGCTCTGAACGGGGGTTGTCAGGTGCAAGATGAGGAAAGCCTTATCCGGAGAGCGCAGCAGCGCGACCAGGTGGCTTTAACTCAATTATATGAGGAGAACTTCGATAAAATTTATCGCTATATAGTTCTCAAGATAGGTGACCGTACAGAGGCGGAGGATATGACTCAGCAGGTCTTTCTCAACGCTCTTAAGTCTATCTCTTCTTATAAGTTTAAGGGTATGCCGTTCTCCTCCTGGCTGTACCGTATTGCGCATAACCAGATAGTTGACTACTTTAGAAAGAAGTCGAGACGTGCCACCGTACCTCTCGATGAGTCGATAGCTGCTGGAAAGGACGACCCGGAGCAGGTGGCCGAAACGAAGTTAGAAATGGAAGAACTGGCACAGGCGGCAAAAAAGCTGACCGCGGCGCAGCAGGAAGTAATTTCCCTGCGTTTTACCGGCGATATGTCCGTGGCCGAGGTAGCCAGGGTCATGGGCAGGAGTGTCGGGGCGGTCAAGGCTTTGCAGCACAGCGCTGTAGTAGCCCTGCGTAGAGTGCTTTCGGCAGGGGCGGTATCATGAGCAAGAATAACGAATTTGAAAATATACTGGACGAATGTCTGGAGCGGTTGATTAACGGCGAGACTATCGAGGCATGCC
>JAUWGD010000163.1 GCA_030606585.1 Dehalococcoidales bacterium
TGCCTCCGGTTCTACGATAGTCAAAGTCCGGGATTTGTCGTTATTCGTCTCATTGCTTTCAAGTACCAGATTATCCATATCGGCGAAAACGCTGATTTCATGTTCACCCGCCTCGACGGTCCAGGTGAAGTCCCCGGTTAAGGTATCGCCGGCAGCTATCTCCGCGATATCGGCATTACCGGCGGGAGAACCGTTTATATATAGAGTCAGGCGTGGGTTGACAGCCGGGTCTCTACCCCGGTTTTCTACCTGGGCGGTAATGGTTATCGTATCCCCGGGTACGGCGCCTAACGGCAACCAGCTGATTGTTTTTATAACGAGGTCCGGGGCGTTGGTAGAGAAATCCAGTACCCTGTCATTATTCGTTTCTTCAAGCTCGGAGACTTCGTCATCGGGGTCGATAGTAGCATCAATCGTATGTGGCCCCGACTCAAGAATCGAGTTGAACGTTACCGTGGCTGTTTCTCCTGCCGGTATCGGCTCTATATCCTTATACTCTTCAGAGAAATCGTCGATATAATACATCAGTTGGGAGCTGCCGGACGTATCGCTGCCCTGATTCTTTATGGTGATGGTAAAGGTTACATCATCGCTTATCAGCGGGTAGTCCATGAGCCAGCTGATATCTTCAATAATTAAATCGGGAGCCATCGCCGAGAAGTCCATCTCTTTATCATTATTGGTTTCATCGGTCTCGGTAACCCGGTTATCGATATCGGCGGTTATCATGATGCTATGTATGCCTGATTCGGCGACCCACTCGTAACTCCTGGTAATGGAGGCCGCCGGCTCTATCCCCGGCAGGTCCAGTGAGGTGACGGGCAGGCCGTCGACATAGCAGGCTGCCTGTGAGCTTTGCGTTTGGCTGCTGCCCTGGTTTTTAAAAGTAACGGTAATGGTTATCGTATCGCCTATGGAAGCGTCCAGCGGCGACCAGCTAATGTCCTGTATTATCAGGTCGGGTGGAGGTAGCGTTACTACCTTAGAGTTGTTATCTTCGTCAATTTCAAAAATCTGGTCGGAGGAATCGGTTACTATCTCGATGGTATGGTACCCGGTCGTGGCAGCCCAGATTAATTGTTCCGTAACCTTGGCGCCGGCATCCAGTTGCCCGATATCGGCATAGCCGACGTTGGCACCGTCAACGTAGTAGGTAACACGCGAGGGCCCGGCTTCGAGGCTGCCCTGATTCACTATATCGATGTTGTAAGTAACTTCTTCGCCCGCGGGCATTTCTGCCGGCGACCAGGTAATAGTACCGACGATTAAATCGGGCATGTTGGGAGCGATGGTAACCGAGCTTTCATTATTATTTTCGTTATTTTCGATAACCTGCTCCTTTGAGTCGACAAATGCCGTGAAGGTGTGGTGGCCGTCTTGTGATGTCCAGGTGCAGGTCACGTTTTCGGAAACGCCGGATACCATATTGACAACATGGTCTAAAGTCAGCAGAGTGTCATCAATGTAATAGGTAATATAGAAGCTATCGGCTTTGCCGCCGCCCTGATTGGTTATGGTTACCGTGAAAGTTACGGTTTCTCCTATGTCCGGATTCTCCGGTTCCCAGGTGATATCAGTAATAAACAGGTCCGGGGGAATAATGGGGATGATAACGGTCAGTTTATTATTATCTTCGTAAGTCTCAATTAACATGTTATCACGGTCGACGACGAAACTGACGGTATGCGAACCGGTTGTGGCCAGCCATTCTATCGTTACGGTTGTTTCAGCGCCAGCCTCTATAGCACCGATATTCAGGTACCCCTGGTAGCCCCCGCTAATGTAGCAGGCGGCATGGGATGCCTCGGCCCTGCCGCTGCCCTGGTTTTTAATAGTGATAGTAAATGTTACGGTATCACCGGCGGCGGCGTCTGTCGGCAGCCAGGTTATTCCTTTGACAATAAGGTCGGGAGCCAGGGTTAGAAAGCTTACCGTATTCTCGTTGTTGTTCTCGTCACTTTCAATAACATTCCCGTAGTAATCGATGACTGCTCTGACTTCGTGCGCCTCGGATAAAGCCGTCCAGGTGAAGGTTACATTCACAGAAGTGCTTGTCTCCAGTGAGCTGACGGGCAGTGAGGACTGGTATTCGTTATTAATGAAATAGGCCAGGTGGCAGGAATCGGAACGGCCGCTTCCCTGGTTCGTAACGGTCACTGTAAAAGTTACTGTGTCGTCCTTTGATGGATTTTCCGGCTCCCAGGTAATGCCTTCTACTACCAGGTCGGGAGGCAGGGTGGTAAAGGTTGATGTTAGTTCGTTATTGGCTTCATCGTCTTCGTGAACCTGGTTTTTATCGTCAACAAACGCTTTGATGGTATGCTGGCCTGACTTTGCCACCCAGTTAAATGTTCCCGTGGCGGTGCCACCGGGGTCTACAGCGGAAATATCCTGATAACCCCTGGAATTTCCATTGATATATAGCTGTACGGTGCTGGGGCGGGCCCTGCTGTTGCCCTGGTTCCTGATGGTAATGGTGAAAACAATGCTATCGCCTTTTGAGGGATCATCCGGCGACCAGGTAATCGATTGTACGATTAAATCGGGCGCCAGTGTTGACATGGTGAACGTCTTTATATTGTTGTTTTCGTCGGTCTCGGCAACCATTTCACTGGAGTCGACCACGGACTTGATGGTATGCGGACCCGCCTGAGCCGTCCATGTAAATATGGTGGTTTTCATGGTGCCGGCGACTAACGAGTCGATGGTATTCGTGGCCAGGATAGTACTATCAATATAGCAGACGACATGACTTATACCGGCTGCCGCATTGCCCTGGTTCTTAACGGTTACCGTGATAGTTACCGTGTCGTCTAACGCCGGTTCTTGCGGTAACAGGGTGATGCTCTGCACGATGAGGTCCGGCCCGCTGGCGGCGGATGCCTCCGTGTAGTGAAAGCCTGTTAAAGCCGTCCCCAGAATAATAGCCAGTAATACCACGGCGGTCCTGGCGAAAAGTTTCTTCATATTTTTGGGATAACCGGGCAAGAAAGACGTCCTCCATCTTATACGTGATGCGCGTTCACTATCATTGTAATAGTACCTAAGATAATATTGAATAGTTCTTTAGTATGGGAACGGTGGATGAAATAGTACTATGGTTCTATACCGGTAAGAGTAAAGTACCCTTTCGTATCAGGATACTTCGTGCTGAGGGTTGCCGGCATCCGGTTCGTCTGCCTTAAAGATGGCCCAGCCCGGGCAATAGATATTTTCCACACAGGCCGCACAATCAGTGCATTTTTCAGGGTCGATGAAATACTGGTCTTCGCCTTCACTTTTGCGTCAGACTGAAAAGTCCTTCGACTAGAAAGCAAACAGTTTGCCGGCAAACTCGGCCATTTTCATCACCAGGCCGGGGATGATACCGAGCAGCAGGACGCCCAGGCAGCAGAGGAACAACGCCAGTCTCGGCGCGCCGGATGACGGTACCTTCTCCTCGGAAGCCGCTTTCCCGAACCACATGACCTTGACCACGCGGAGATAGTAGTAGGCCGAGATAACGCTGTTGAGCACGGCGATAACCACCAGCCACAGCAGGTCGTTCTGCGCCGCGGCGCTGAAGATATAAAACTTGGCCATGAAACCGGCCGCCGGCGGCATGCCGATAAGTGAAATCAGGCAGAAGGTTAAAGCCAGAGCCAGCACCGGCGCCCGCTTGCCCATTCCGGCGAAGTCGGCAATATCATCGCTGTTAATCTTATTCGTGATAGCGATGA
>JAUWGD010000117.1 GCA_030606585.1 Dehalococcoidales bacterium
CGCGCCTGGAAACAGAAGCAGGAAACCATGGAGCAGGTTTATCAACTTTTCCCCACATTAAAAGAAAGAGCTAAGCAACAGGCCAGAACATTAAGCGGCGGTGAGCAGCAAATGGTGGCCATGGGGCGGGGCTTAATGTCACTACCGAAACTGTGCATTATTGATGAGCCGTCAAACGGCCTGGCACCCAGACTGGTACTGGAAGTCTTCGAGAAAATCAAATCCCTCCGCGAACAGGGAATCACCATATTGCTCATTGAGCAGAATGTCCATCACACGCTGGAGATAGCCGACCACGCCTATGTACTGGAAAACGGACGAATAGCCCTGCAGGGGAACTGCGAAGAACTCCTCAAGAGCGACCATATCAGGAAAGCCTATCTGGGTCTTTAATCCAACCTGTTGAACAAGCACCCTAGAGGGACTTCGCATATCATATCAGGTAACCTGCAAAATTTCATCACACCCCCCATGTGTTATATAATTATACCTGTAAATCATTTAAAGAAATAAATAGGAGGAATTATGGATTTAGGTTTTAAAGGCAAAGTAGCGCTGGTAACCGGTGCCGGCAGTCAGATAGGATTCGGTAAAACTATAGCTCTTCTACTGGCGAAAGAAGGGTGCGATGCCATCGCCATTACCGACATTAATCTCGATGACGCAAAATTAACGGCGGAGGCGGTAAAGGCCGCCGGCTGCAAGTCCATAGCCGTCAAATCAGATGTTACCAACAAAGCGGAAGTCCAGGAGATGGTCAAGCAGGTCGTTGCGGAGTACGGTAAGATTGATATGCTTTTCAACGTTGCCGGCGCCATCCTCGGCGGAGGCCCCCTGGAAGAACAATCGGAAGACCTCTGGAATAAAGAGGTCGGACTTAACCTCTACGGCACGATGCTTGTCAGCCAGGCCGTTCTCCCCCACATGAAAAAACAGAATTCCGGCGTTATCGTTAATATCGGCTCCGGCAGCACCCATATGTACAGTCACGGAGTGTCCACGTACGCCATGGCTAAAGGCGCCATAGATATCTTCACCAAACAGTTGGCCACCGTAGAAGCCAGGACCGGCATACGTGTCAACTGTGTCGCCCCCGGCCCTTCACCCACCAACTTCATCAAAGCCCCCGATAAACAGGCCGTGATAGACATGCTGGCCAAGCAAATACCGATGGGCAGAGGCGCCACACCGGCGGACATCGCTAATGCCGCTGTCTTCTTCGCGTCGGACATCTCCGGCTATATCACCGGCCAGGTCCTCCACATCTCCGGTGGCTCGGTTCTGTAATCACGCTAAATGACTTAAGGAGGCATAAATGGATTTAGGTCTCAAAGATAAGATAGCACTGGTAACCGGCGCCGGCAGCCAGATAGGCTTCGGGAAGGCTATCTGCCTGACTCTGGCGAAGGAAGGATGCGATGTTGCCGTCAACGATATCGACCTTGAAAATGCCCAGAAAACGGCGGATGAGGTCAAGGCCCTGGGACGCAAGTCCATGGCCATTCAAGCCGATGTCACCAAGAAAGCCGAGGTGGAGGCAATGGTCAAAAAGGTGCTGGCGGAATTCGGCAAAATAGATATCCTCTGCAATGTCGCCGGCGGTATTATCCACAAGGACAACGTCCCCATCGACGAGCAGGACCCTGCCGTCTGGGAAAAGCAATTGAGACTCAACCTCATCGGAACTATGAATGTTACCCAGGCCGTCATTCCACAGATGAGAAAGCAGAAGTATGGCGTTATCGTCAACATCGGTTCTGGCAGCACCCACCAGTACCAAATGGGCGTCGGCACATATGCCATGTCCAAGTACGCTATCGACCTGTTCACCAAGCAGCTGGCCTTTGTAGAAGGAAAAAACGGTATCCGTGTGAACTGTGTCGCTCCAGGCCCAGCCCCAACCAATTTCGGAGCCATTCTCAGGGAAGACACGCCCAATCTCCCGCCTGAAGAAATGGAGAAGATGCGGGCGGCTATGCTTGGTACATTCCCCCTCGGACGCATGGGCACAGCAACGGATATGGCCAACGCCACCGTTCTTCTGGCATCGGACGCCACGAGTTATATCACCGGGCAGGTTCTCCATGTCTCTGGCGGCTCGGTCATGCAGTAAACATAATAATATAAATATTTTATTAACAATACAGCCGCCAAGCTAAGCCATTCTTGACAACTGGCACGCATTGTATTAAAATAGGCCAGAAGCTCGTGGCACAACCTGAGTTATGCTTCGGGAGGTGTACGATGAGGCTTCATGGATTACTGGGAGTTTGGCAGGTGGACCATTGGTGCCCTGCCGATTGGTAGGGCAAACAGAAAACGAACTCGGCTCGATAGATTAAGCTGGAAGACCCTCTGGAGAACAGAGGCCCAGTATGTTGGTGGTGATCACCGCAAGTGAGTTGAGTTCGTTAACAGTAAGTCTTGTAGGTGGGGGTTGCTTGAAAGAGTGACCTCCACTGTTTTTGTGGAGGGGGGAGATTATCTTAATCAGTCTCTTCGTCAGATGATCTCAGTCCGGTTTTATCCAGGAGTTCACCGTAGAATTCGGCGATATCTTCATCGTAAATTTTACTCTCGGCTTTCTCAAACGGCATAATCAAGGAATCGCGGTATATCCTCTCAATATCCGGCAGCAGGTTAAGAAAGCTCTGAGTAAGATTTTCCGATTCACTACCTAAATCATCGGTTTCAGCTCGTGTCGGGATAACCGTCTTTGCCCCGAAGAGGAGCAAGCAGCAAACAATTGCTCCGGAGACGAAGCTGATAGCCACCTTCACCGTAGTTGTCCCCCAATCTTAATAATCCCATAATGATGGATTACACTTTCATTCTGACACAACGGTATAAATGCCCATATAAAAACTATAAAGATTGCATAAAGGACTGGTTAATTTTCCATAAAGAATCGGCTAGCCCGTCCTTGACAACATACCTGCTTCACGCCTAAAATATCGGCAGCAACACTACCGTTTTCACTTCTCTCAGCCAGTTGTTTTTACAGGAGGTAGCATGAGCAACAGTATCCGATGCGTACCGGCCATTCTCACCGACGACACCTTAGCCCTGGGGAAAATGGTACTCCAAACTGAGAATTTCACCGACTTCGCTCAATTCGACATCATGGACGGCAGATTCGTGCCCTCGCTAAGTGTGTCCTGTGAACAGATAGCCTCGATGAGAACGAAGCTTACCTGGGAGGCGCATCTCATGGTGCTGCACCCGGAGAGCTGCCTGGAGGAGTTTAAGCAGGCGGGGGCGCAGAAAATAGTCTTTCACTACGAAGCCACGTCCTCGCCGGACCAGGTAATCCGGCAAATAAAGAACCTCGGCATGCAGGCGGGACTGGCCGTTAACCCGGAAACCCCCATCGACGTCATCACGCCCCTGCTGGGTGAGCTTGACAGCGTACTCTTCCTGTCGGTCAACCCGGGATTTTACGGCGCTAAGTTCATACCGGAAGTTCTGGATAAAATAGCAGCTTTCCGCAAAGCTCACCCGCGCATGGAGACAGGCATAGACGGCGGCGTTAAAGAAAATAATATCGTTCAGATTGCCGAGACCGGCGTCAACGTCATCTACGTCGGCAGCGCCATTTTCATGCAGCCGGACCCGGCCGATAGCTACCGCCGACTTACCCGCCTGGCCGAGGCATATACCCCGTTATAAGCCCCGAGCCTGTAAAATAAGCTGAATTCAAACGATAAAGGAGCGACGATGTTTAAAGTAAAAGCCACGGTAACCGGTTATGGCAAGGACGAGAGTAAAGGCCCCTGCCACATGCGCCTTAAGATAGGCGATGAAATCACTTATGACGGCGAAACAGTCGCCGGGAGAGTATGCCCCAACATGCTGCCACAACTCAGCCAGGCGTTTAATGCCCTCTTTGCCTCCGGCGGCAGGCACAAGAAAGGAGAAATCCCCGGCAGCTATTACCCCTTCTGGCATTCCCCCCAGAGCATGTACGACCCTGCTTATAAAAAGTACGACGGCGTGGGATTCCGACCGACACTGGAAAGGCCGGAGGAAGGCTACAAGTTCGTCGCTGATGAAACGCTGTTCGATAATCCCCCGGGCGGGAAATTCATCATCGGCAAGGGCACCGAGAAAAACGATATCGAGCTGCAGTGCGGGGACAGTCATACCTTCGTGCAGTTCAAGGTGGAAGCCTTTGACATGGCCGACAGGGGCGATGCCCTCCCCTATTATCGGAGAGCGATGACCATATTAAGTAAAGTCTCTAAAAAACCGGGCATCGCCATGGATAAAATAATCAACGAGTTCACGCGGGATGAAATAGACAATATCTACCCGTCGCTGGGCCAGAGAATCGTGGCGGTACTGGTCGGGGAACTGGAGCTTTTACGCTACGTGGATGTAAAAGACGATAAGGTGACCATCACCGATAAGGGCAAGAAAAAACTGGAAAGCTTTATAAAGAGTTTAACCGCAGAAGAAAGAGAAGCCCTTAAACTGTAAATCGGCAGCCTTGACGGCCGATTTTATACTCCCGGCTCTTCCTCACTTGACCAGTTCTGCATCATCTCTTTCAGGCGCTGGGCCAGCTTCGGACTGGAACGGAGGCGCTCAATTAAGACGGGGCATCCCTCCAGTAATGAGTTCTGTGCCGCCGTCGCCATACTGGACAGCAGGTTCTCCATACCGGTATCCATCTGCTGGGGAATATCCATACCCGGCGCCGCCTGGTCCAGCTGGCGGCGGATATCCTCAGTGGTGAATTTCATCGGCATGATACAGGCTTTATACCAGGGACATTCCTTGCACTGCACTATCCCATAAGCTTCATTAAGGACATCATCCATGACCGTCTCCCTTACGACTCAACTTTCGTTAAAAACCGGTCTATCTCCGAGCTGTCTCTAAAAGCCCCTCTCTTTATATTTCTTATTATACCATCTTTATCAACGAAATACGTCATGGGAATATACTGGGTATTATATAACATCCCTACCTCTCCCTGGGAATCAAGGAGCACCGTAAAAGAAAGACCGTTATCCTCCATAAATTCACGCGCTACCGAAGCAGGTTCCCCGAGATTAACCGCCAGTATTACCAGCCCCTGGCCTCTCCACAATTCGCCTTCGGATACCTCCTGTAAAAAGGTCATTTCGTAGCGGCACGGGCCGCACCAGGTCGCCCAGAAGTTAATTATCACCGGTCTGCCCCGCAGTTCACCGAGCGAAATTGCCTGACCGTCCAGGTTTTGAAGCTGGAAATCCGGAGCCGCCCGACCCAACGCGGGGGCCTGTCCCCCGTCAGAACCCCCCGAGCAACCAGCCGCAGCTAACACGACCATCAGCAGGAATAAAGCCACCACTACTTTTATTACTCTTGCCATAAGACCCCCCTGAAAAATTTATGGTGCGAGTGAGGAAATCCACGTCAGATTACCCGTCAGGATGAGAATACCTCT
>JAUWGD010000025.1 GCA_030606585.1 Dehalococcoidales bacterium
ACTCCTTCGAGTCCTGCTCTATCTACGAGCCAATCGGCGATCCCGGGGAATCGCCAGACAGAGCTGGATGCATTAACCTGCTGACACCTCACCGCTTTATCTCCAGGAATGCCTGCGGTATGGCACCGAATTCCTGTCTGATTGAAATAGAAAATTGGAAGTAGAAGAACGGAGAATATAAACATGACACAGTGGGGTTTTGTAATTGATATATCAAAATGCATCGGCTGCTATTGCTGCTTCACCGCCTGTAAGGACGAATACTGGGATAACGATTATTCTTCCTATACCGCAGCTCAGCCGAAGTTCGGGCAATTCTGGATGAACATTGCCAGGAATGAACGTGGGAAATATCCGTACGTAAAAGTTGCTTATATGCCGGTACCCTGTATGCAATGCGAAGATGCGCCCTGCATCAAGGCAGCCAGGGATGGTGCTGTATACAGGAGACCTGATGGAATAGTGGTGATAGACCCGCAGAAAGCTATCGGGCAGAAGCAACTATTGGAACCGGAAGCCTGTCCCTACGGCGCGATATTCTGGAACGAGGAAAAGAACCTCCCTCAAAAGTGTACCTTCTGCGTCCACAGGCTGGAGAAAGGTGAAATCCCCAGGTGCGTGCAGGCTTGCCCAAGTGAGTGTTTGGTCTTCGGCGATCTGGATGACCCTGAAAGTGATGTGTCTAAACTGCTAAAATCTTCTAAAGCCGAAGTCTTCCACCCCGAGTGGAAGGCAAAGCCCAGAGTCTACTATACAGACCTTTATAAGATGACCAAGCACTTTATAGCTGGGGCGGTGATATACGGAGATTCGGATGAATGTGCCGAGGGTGTGACCGCAACCCTGATAGCCAATGGCAAGTCCGCCAGGACAACGACCAACAACTACGGAAACTTTGAATTTGATGGCCTTGATGCCGGCAAGTACTCTGTGAAGTTGGAATGTGCCGGATATGCCCCGAAGACACTTGATGTGGACCTGAAAACAGACGGTTACCTGGGTGATATAATCCTGGCTAAAGCTTAGCAAGAAATTGATTAATGCTTTAATAAGTTATAGATAGGGAGGGTTAATATGTCTGATTTGTTCGATTTAACAGGTAAAGTGGCTCTTGTGGTGGGGGGTGCCGGCGGCATTGGTCGCGCACAAGCTCTCGGGCTGGCTGATTCCGGCGCGGATGTTGCCGTAGCCAGCCGCAACCTTGAGCACCTGGAGGATGCCGCCGGAGAGATACGTGCTAAAGGCAGGAAGTCGCTGGCGGTTACTGTGGACGTGGTTGATGAGCCATCAGTGAAAGCTATGGCAGATAGCGTCCTTAAAGCATTCCCCCGCATTGATATCCTGGTAAATGCTGCCGGCCTGGCCATTCGCAAACCTGCCGACGCCTTTCCAATTGACGAGTGGCAACAGGTTATGGATATCAACACCCGCGGGACATTCCTGACCTGCCAGGTAGTCGGCGGGCTAATGGTCAAGCAGGGTAGCGGCAGGATTATAAACGTATCGTCGGTGAGAGGCAGGTATGGTCTGCCGGGCGGTTATGCGGCTTACTGTGCCAGCAAAGGGGCCGTGGATACCCTGACACGGACACTGGCTTGTGAATGGGCAAAGCATAATGTCCTGGTGAACGCAGTGGCTCCCACGGTTGTAGAGACCGCCCTTACCCGTGATGCCCTGGCCGACCCTGCATTCGCCAACCAGATGAAGAGCCGTATTCCACTGGGAAAATGGGCGATGCCGGAGGATATTGTCGGCGCTACCATATTCTTTGCCGCAGAGGCATCAAGTTTTATTACCGGGCAAATACTCTACATTGATGGTGGCGTGACTACGTGGTAGCCGTCTGCGATGAAAATGTGATTTTTATAGAGAGGAGGTAATAAAGTGGACTGGGAGGTGAAATATTATCCAGAGTATTGGGTTGGTAAGAAGCTGGCTTATCCCCATGTAGCTCCCGAATCACCAAAATTCGCCAGGAGTGTGGTCGTCGGCAATCTGGTCTTTGTCTCCGGTTGCACTGGCCAGGACACTCTGACTGGTAACCCAACTCCAGAGGACTTCGAAGGGCAGATGGTCTTAGCCCTTGATAAGGTCAAGATGGCAATGGAAGAGGTGGGTAGTTCTATGAACAACATTGTCAAAACCCTTATGCTCCTCAAGAATCTGGATGATTACCCTCGCATGCGCAGGACAGAGCTGGAGTATTACCAGAAGCATGCCCCATTCCTAGTGGATAACCCGCCAGCCAGTACCTTTATGCAGGTTGCCAGTCTGGCTAAGCCTGAGTTTTTGGTTGAAGTAGACGTAATTGGCGTTCTTAAGAGGGAATAACGTTTGTTGATATATTTGATCCCTCCGTGCTGGATGACAACTCGCAGGCTAGAATTTGTTATTATCGTATGATGATCAGGGAACCGTCTCAAGCTTGTATCCAAGCTTGAGAACAAAGAAAGTGAATTTTTAAGGAGGTATCTGTTATGGGAAAAGAAGTACTGGTTGATTTAAGCCATCCGTTTGGGAACGGCTCACCGCTATGGCCATATTTTGCCGATGTCAAGATTGAACGCATGCACTACCACGCGAAATCCGGGGTTCTCTCTCAGGTAATTACCACCACCATGCACTGTACGACACATGCAGATTCTCCGGCGCACGTATTTGAGGGGGGTCGTTTCACTCATGAAATTCCCCTCACCTGTTATTATGGTGATGCCGTTGTCTGGGACATTCCCAAACAAAAATGGGAACTGATTACCGCTAAAGACCTGGACGCCGCCAATAAGGTACTGCCCATGAAAGAAGACGATATCATCATTGTCCATACAGGCTGGAATAAATACTGGGGTGACAATATGCAGTATTTCTGTTATTCGCCCGGTCTGGGCAAAGAAGCCGGCGAGTGGTTCGTTGCGCATAAAGCCAAAGCCATCGGCGTTGACCAGCAGGCCCTGGACCACCCGTTGCACACCGCAATCGGACCCCACGGCCCCGGACCCCTGAGACCAGACCTTTTTGAGGAATATAAGCAGTTTTCCGGTGGTCATGAAGTAATCGAAGATTTTCCGGAGTGGGAGCCCTGCCATAATTTATTGATGCGTAATGGCATACTGGGCTGGGAGAATGTCGGTGGAGATATAGCCAAAGTAGTTGGAAAGAGATGTAAAATATCCGGCTTTCCCATTCGCTGGTATATGGGAGACGGCTCCATCGTCCGCATGATTGCATATATCGATGAAGATGACCTTAACCCAGTCCCGGACCGCGTATATAAATACGGTACCCAATAGAACTAAACATTCTGGATTTGATAGGGAGGTAAAATGAAAAAAATTAGTCTGGATGAGGTTAAGCCTTATGCGGCACCCGGCCATTTCGGCATGGTTGCCATGAGGCTAAGCGGCAAGGAAGAGACCGGGGCAGAGAAATTCTGGGTGGGACTTTCACATTTTCTGCCCGGAGGCGGCGCGGAATACGCCTACGAAGATTCGCCTCCTGAAAAATTCTATCTGGTTTTAGACGGGGAAATCACCGTCAAGAGCAAGACCGAAAAATTTACCCTGGGGCCGATGGAGGGGATTTATCTCGCTCCCAATGAAGGCAGAGAAATTATCAACGAGACCAATATGCCCGTAACCATGCTCGTGGCTGTAAATTATTAGTGTAGAGTTTTAGGGTCTTTCCCCTTTTCCTGACACAGGAAAACATGCACCCTTGCAAGAAGGGAGGTTTAATTTGATTACACCGTCTCAAGTAAGAGAAAGAGGAATAATCATCAAACCGAACGAGGTGCCGGATACCATAAAGTATGGTTGCCGAACCAAGTTATTGATGGCGCCGTCAATGGGCTCCGCCTTGACGGGGTGCCAGGTCATTTACCAGAAGCCTGGAGATACCTATACGGTTCACATGCACCCCATCTCGGAAGTTGTCATGGTGGTCTTTAAAGGCAGCGGAGAGGTCTTCCTGGGAGACTTCTGGTATGAAGTCAGGAGAGATGATGTTATCTATGTGCCGGAGAATGTGAAACATGGCATGAGAAACCCTTCTACCAACTCAGAAGATTTCATCTGTTACTACTGGCAGGTACCATATCTCTCTGAATTTGAGAATCTCACGGGAGCCGAAGATGAGTTATTCGAGGGCCAGGAGGGACCGGTGATTGCTTATGATGCCCGGGGCAAGTTCGATGCGCGCATCCCCTGGACGGGAGTTATAGAAGATATTAATCACGGTGCCCTCTTCACCGCATACGATGCCGAAATGCGCTTTGTCGTCTGGCCGGGGATGGGCGCGCGAAAAATAAGCTCGCACAGAGCCCACCATCCGCCCGGAGTCGAATTCAAGGTGCACATTCACCCGGGTTCGGAAGACACGGTGCTTGCTTTCCAGGGGAATGGGCAGGGATTTTTAGTTGACCGGTGGTACGATATGGAAGCGGGAGACGTTATGTTTGCACCTCGTAACATCAGGCACGGCACCCGCCACCCTGATAGGAACAGCCAGGAGCCCTTTGTCTGCCTGGGCTCAGCCGGACCGCCTCAATTAGACTTATATGCCTTGGCTAAATATATATAAACCAAGTCCGACCGCCCAGCTCTCTTGGTTACTGTCTTCCGGTTCCTGAAGTCATATAACCAGCTGTGATGCCAATGACTCTAACCTAAAAGGTGATATAATTATTTGGGCAGGTCGTGATTAGTTTCTTATCAAGAACTTCATTTGGTAATGAAGCATAAAAAGAGTCTGTGGGTATTAGGGAGGTAGATAATAATGCCCGGAATGCTTGAAGGCGTAAAAATAGTCAGCTTCTCCCAGGTCGTAGCGATGCCGGCAACAACTACTATCCTGGCTGACTGGGGTGCCGACGTTATCAAGGTTGAGCCGTTATGGGGCGACTGGCAGAGAAGCCTGGTCAGCTTTAACGACACTCCCCTGCTGCTCGACCTGGAAAAGGGAGAGATTGAGCTCCACTTCGAGTTTCTAAACCGCAATAAAAGAAGCATCGCCGTCAATTTACGGAATGAACAGGGCAGACAGATAATGTACCGGCTCCTGGATAATGCCGATGTATTTGTCGCCAATTATTCAGTCGATGTGCTGGAGCGTTTCGGCCTGGACTATCCCAGTCTTAAAGACCGTTATCCGGAACTCATTCACTGCCTGCTTACGGGATACGGAACCAGAGGACCAAAAGCAAGAGACCGCGGTTATGATTATGTCGCCGCCTGGTCATACGGCGGCTTGATGAGCCTGGTAACTGCCGACCCGAACAGCCCACCCGCCATTCAGCGTCCCGGCATGATGGACATGGTGGCCTCAGCCCACATGGCGGCCGGCATCTGCGGCGCCCTGTACCATAAGCAAAAAACAGGTGAAGGGCAGTCGCTGGAACTCTCGTTGTACCATACCGCCGCATGGACGATAGGACTTGATACCCAGGTTGCTCTCTTCGGCTATCCGCCAAAAGTATGGGACAGAGCACGTATGCCCAATCCCATGTATAATTCATATCGAAGTAAAGACGGAAGATGGTTTATGATGGTCCACCCCAACCAGGAATACTGGGAGCCATTCTGCAAGGCCATCGGCAAATTGGATTGGATAAATGACCCCCGTTATGCCACCATGGAAAGTAGAGAGGAAAACCGTGAAGAAATGATTAGCCTGCTGGATGAACTCTTTGCTTTGAAGACCTGGGCGGAATGGGAGAAGAGTTTCCGGGAGAATGACCTCATCGTTAGCGTCAACCAGACCGTTAGCGAGATTTTAGAAGATGAGCAGGCCATCGCCAATAATTTTTACACTGATATCGACCACCCGGTAACAGGCAAAGCACGGCTGCTCAACAGCCCGGTCCAATTCAGCGGGACACCAGCCCGGATAAAGAGCGTAGCGCCACCTGTCGGTGCCCATACTGAAGAGGTGCTGTTAGAACTCGGCTATGGCTGGGAAGAGATAGCACAGTTCAAGGAGCAGGGTACTATTTCCTGAAAAGTGGCGGCCTTTGATGAATACTACGGGAGGGGAGGTATATGAGATTAACTGATAAAGTGGCACTGGTCACCGGCGCCAGCCGAGGCATCGGGCAGGCCATCGCTCTGGCTCTGGCCAGAGAAGGAGCAGATGTTGCCCTTAATTGCTCAACATCGGTAAAGGCAGCCGAGGAAGTAGCTCAGGAAATTAAGAAGCTCGGGCAGCGCGCGATGGTGGTTCAGGCCGACGTGGCTGATAAGGCGGCGGTTGATGAAATGGTGAAAAAGGTTGTAGCTGAATTCGGCAGGATTGATATCCTGGTAAATAATGCGGGAATGTCCGTCGTCGGCGCCTCGTCCGAACTTGAGGAAGAGCGCTGGCGAAGAGGTATAGATGTGATGTTAACCGGTGTATTCTTCTGTAGCCAGGCCGCCGGAAAAGAAATGATAAAGCGGAGGAGCGGTAAAATTATAAACATCGCATCTGTAAACGGTATAGGCGCTTTCCCGGAGCGAGCCTGTTATGGAAGCGCCAAGGCCGGGGTGATACAGCTTACCAGAACCCTGGGCTGCGAGTGGGCAAAATACAACATAAACGTCAACGCTATTGCCCCGGGGTATATAAAGACACGTCTGGTCACATATTTGCTGGCAAAGGGAGCATATGATGAAAAAGAGCTGGCGAATAGAACGCCTGCCGGCAGACTGGGAGAATGCGAAGAGGTAGCTGACGCCACTGTTTTCCTGGCCTCTGAGGAGTCGAAGTACATCGTCGGTCAGACTATCGTCGTCGATGGCGGCTGGTCGGCATACATGTACCTCGAGTCGTGGCTGGAAAAGTCCGACCTATAATATTAACGTTAATTGCATCAGTCCGGGACCCATCGATACCCCGAGATTTAATGAGGTCTTTACGGGTGAAGCCAGAGAACATGCGTCATCCATTGTACCCCTGGGAAGGGCGGGGCTACCCGAAGAGGTAGCTAGCGCCGTGCTTTATCTGGCCTCGGACGATGCGGCCTATATTACAGGGCAGACTCTGGTTATTGACGGCGGCGCGACCATGATTTAAACAGGCTTCCCGGTCATTAAATATTGAGGGAGTTGCATGAACAATAACAAAAAACGAGAACAAGTTTTTACCAGCTGCACTACCGGCGGGCCTGTCAATGTGTACGTCAGGGGCGGGAAAATAACGCGTATTGAACCCCTGGAGCTCGATGATGAAGACGCCGCGCCCTGGGTCATTGAAGCTCACGGGAAGAAGTTTTCCCCGCCGAAAATAGCGAGGGTTTCTCCCTATACACTGGCCGAGAGGTCAAGGACCTATGCCGATAGCCGGATTCTTCATCCCCTGAAAAGAGTGGACTTTACTCCTGACGGGGACAGGAAAACCGGCAACCGGGGTAGCTCAGGGTATATGGAAATCAGCTGGGACGAAGCTTTAGATATTCTCACTGGTGAAATAAAACGCATCAATCAAACCTGCGGACCCGGAGCCATTTTAACCACCACCTCTTCACACCACAACTGGGGGAACATTGGATACAGGTTCAGCGCACACGCCAGATTCATGGCTATCCTCGGCGCCATGTACGCCGAACATAATCCTGATAGCTGGGAAGGCTGGCACTGGGGAGCCATGCACACCTGGGGATTTTCCTGGCGACTGGGACTTTCGGAACAGTACGACCTTCTTGAGGATGCCCTGAAAAACACCGAGATGATTGTCTTCTGGTCCAGCGACCCGGAAGCTACATCGGGAATATACAACGGGCAGGAATCAACCTTAAGGCGTTTCTGGCTGAAGGAGTTGGGGGTGAAGATGGTATTTATCGACCCCTACTATAATTTCACCGCCATGAACTTCTCGGATAAGTGGCTGGCACCCAGACCGGGAACCGACGCCGCGCTGGCTGCTGCCATAGCCTGCGTCTGGATAACGGAAGACTTATATGATAAAGATTATGTTGAAAACCGAACCTACGGCTTCGACAAGTGGCGGGACTATATCCTGGGTGAGGAAGACGGCACCCCCAAGACCTCAGAATGGGCCGAGAAGGAGACCGGCATACCCGCCCGCGAGATAAGAGCCCTGGCGAGGGAATGGGCCGGAAAGAGAACCATGCTGGCCGCCGGAGGAGTTGGGGGATGGGGTGGAGCCTGCCGGGCTGCCTACGGAACGGAATGGGCGAGAATGATGGTGCTGCTTCAGGCAATGCAGGGGCTCGGCAAACCGGGCATCAACATATGGTCGACGACCCTGGGTGTACCGTATAACGCAGAGTTTTATTTCCCGGGGTATGCGGAAGGTGGCATATCGGGCAGCCCCGGCCAGCTGCTGGCACGGGGCATGGTACCGCATCCGGTGAAGTCCACAATGGATGACGCCGGAGGTGCCCATATACCCAGGATTCTGGTTCCCGAATGCATCATGAATCCGCCTCAGGAATGGCGGGGGAAAGGCTTCTGCGGAGAAAGCATCGAAAGCCAGTTCAAGAAATATAAATATCCTGAAGACGGTTATTCTGAGATTAAAATGTTCTGGAGGTATGGCGGCTCTTATATCGGCACCATGAATAATACTAACCGCTGGGTCAGGATGTACCAGAGCCCCGGCCTGGAATTTGTCGTTAACCAATCGATATACATGGAAGGCGAGGCAAAGTTTGCCGACCTGGTGCTTCCTGCCTGCTCTAATTTTGAAAGATGGGATATTGGCGAATGGGCACACCCGCAGGGCTACGGACTCCACAAGTCTTCGGGGTGTAACCGCAGAATTATAGTTCTCCAGAAAAAGTGCGTCGAACCGCTCGGACAATCGCGGTCTGATTACGAAATATTTAGCATGGTCGCCGAGAAGCTCGGATTCTATAAAAAATACACCGATGGAGGTCTGACAGAACTGGACTGGGTTAAAAGGATGTTTTTAGCCAGTGACCTGCCCAAGTATGTATCGTGGGAAGAATTCGAGAGGAAAGGCTACTTCGTTGTTCCCGTGCAGAAAAATTACCGGCCCACTCCGGCATTAAGATGGTTTGCCGAAGGCAGAAAGAAGGATACCCCGGACACGGGTCCCGTTGGAGGAGCCATACAGGGATTACCCGATGCACAAGGTAACCTGACCACCCGGACGGGTAAGATAGAGTTTGAAGCGCTAAGTCTCAAGCGGTTCGACCCTGACGACCCTGAAAGGCCGCCCGTCCCAAAATATATCCCATCATGGGAGGGCCATCACACCGGGGAGCTCTACTTAAAATACCCTCTTCAACTGATTACGCCTCACCCTCGTTTTAGCTTCCATACCATGAGTGACGGTAAAGAATGCTGGATGAATGAAGTACCGGAACACCGGGTAAAGGCGAAGGACGGATATTACTACTGGGTAATCCGTATAAACCCGAAGGACGCTGTAAAAAGAGGCATAGAGGGCGAAGATGTCGTTAAAGCCCACAACGACAGGGGCGCCGTTTTACTGGCTGCTCAGGTAACGGAGCGCGTGCCGCCCGGAGTTGTTCATTCCTACGAGTCCTGTGCTATTTATGAGCCGACCGGAAAACCCGGGGAATCGCCGGACAGGGGTGGATGTATTAATCTATTAACACCTCACCGCTTCATCTCTAAAAACGCCTGCGGACAGGCTCCGAACTCCTGCCTGATTGAAGTTGAGAAATGGAGCGCGTGAAATGTCGTTTTTCGTACTCAGTTCTTCTTTAAAGTTTAAAGCCAGGCGGTAAAGGAGCGAAACGCATACCATCCAGACCGTAATCAGACGTCATGGCAATAACCACCATGAGGAAAGGCCGGTCAACCCTCCTGAAGTAGTGCGGATTATGGATAACACCCGCCGGCACCCACTCACTGGTAGCTTTGGTGGTGATAAATTTTTCCGCTTCATCTCCTTCACCCAGCCAGAACTCGACTTCGCCCCCCAGATTCAGGGTATCGTGGGGATCAAGACCGAAGAACAGGAAGAGTTCATCGAAGTCGTGGGCGTGTCCACCACCCTCATAACCGCTTGACATACCGCCCGGAAATAGGTGAGGTTCCAGTAAGGGAATTCCTATTCCGGCCCCCGCTGCGAATACATGGAAAATTTCGACCCAGATAGTGGCGCCCGGATAGATATTTTTATCAAACATTAAAGTCGGCGTGGCTACCTTACCGCGAAACGACGGAAATACACGGTCGGTAGCTAACTGTATTTGGTTAACATATTCTGTGTATAAGCCCTTGCCTTTTTGCTCCAGCCCAATTTTTTCAAACGAAAAGGCTGGCGGTAGCGGAGTCGAATGTGAAGAACCGGGAGCGAGGCTATACGTCGGGGTCATGGCAATCGCCATCTCGATTATGGGCATATCGCGGTTGTTTATCTTGCTGAAATAGTGCGGATTATGTGCTACACCACGCGGGACCCACTCGGCGGTTGGTGCATTGGCGATAAATTTCTGGGCATCTTCTCCTTCGCCCAGCCAGAACTCGACTTCACCTCCCAGAGACAAAACATCATGTGGATTACTCCCGAAAAAAAGAAAGAGCTCATCAAAGTCGGGATGGGCGTGTTGCCCGCCGTCACCCGGCTCTTCTCTACCTTCGATTATTATCGGTAATTCCCCAGGTACCATGACTCCGGAGCCCGGTGCGTAGGCGTGGAAAGTCTCGACCCATATTTTGGTTTCCGGGAAAACCTTTTGATCAAATATCAGGGAAAAATCAGCTATCTTACCTCGATACGACGGGCGTATCAGCTCTGTCCACAGCCTTAATTCGTTTACATATTTCGCATATTTCCCCATTTGCTTATATCCTCCTTTTTCAATATTTATATGAAATTCTATAATACAGGCAAATATTTCCACCGCTGCACGGCATATGTGTTTCTTTCCTCAGATTTTTTCCGGTAACGTCATATTATCGGACGCTCTCAAGAAAGTCAAGAAGCCCAGGTAATAAGACAAAATAAATTAAGCAATGGTAATTCAAAAATATGTCCATTTTCAAGTTTAGAGATTCTTGGGATAAGCTCTCCGTCATGCAGTTCTGTATAATTAACGTTCCTTTTTCAAGTTGATTCTTTAGCTTCGACAATTTAGCTTTGGGAACTAGCGCACCTTTTTATATCCGCGTTGCGCGCCACAGTATAAACTATTTTCGGACTGCACAATCTGACGAATTGTGCAGATAGAGAGATCAATAGTCCGGACGGGGAGACGGAGCAGAGTCGAACTCCATCGTACCATACTGTTTCACCGCCGCATTCATGTATTTCCAGATGGGTAGCGGTACCAACTATCCATCACGTTCAATACATTTCGATAATATCGAAGTCCTTTTAACTGAATGAAGTTAATTATCCACGCTGCTAATTAGTCTACTATATTTATTAGCGGTTTTGATCAAGCCCAATCAAAGACTTCGACGTGAAGTGGAAGTAAGGGGGTTTCCAAGGCAAGTGGGCTGCTCCTTAAACCCGCCCGTTTTATCCTCCATCTGGATATCAGCACCCATCCACTATGCGGTACCCGTCTCTTGACACCCGCAGATAAGTATGATATTATACTCTTGGTATGATATATCATACCTTTCATACATATTTTCAGGAAACACAGGGAGGGGATAATGATGCACCAGCATTTTACGGGAGAAGCAATTCCCAAGTTTTACGGCGCCACCACCATCGGTGAACGCGGCCAGGTGGTCGTCCCCGCTGAGGCGCGGAAAGACCTTAACCTGACACCTTCGACCAAGGTCATGGTCTTCGGCGGTCCAATCGGAGAAGGATTACTTATCGTCAAGGCTGAATCCGTCGCCGAAATTATGGCCCACGCCTCCAGGATGCTGAGCGGCATGGAGGAAGTACTGAAATCCAGCACGGATGACTCTGCCTGAACCCAATTGTTTTTCCCAATAACCATTAAGGAGCAATATACGCATGAGCTGGCTGACGAAAATCGCGCTGAAAAAAAGATGGCTGACCTTTCTTATCGTCGCCATCGTGACCGGTGTTTCCATCTGGTCAACCCTCTCCCTCCAGATGGAGCTGATTCCGGATATAGAACTGCCGGTGACGAGTGTCATCACTGTGTACCCCCAGGCCAAACCCGAAACGGTGATGAACGACGTCACCATCAAGGTGGAAAGCGCCATCTCCGGCCTGAAAGGAGTCGACCACATCGTATCGACGGCCTCGGAGGGTGCCACCTTCACGTTCGCGATGTTCGATTACGGCACGGACATGGCGGAAACGAACCGCCTGATTGAGGAGAATCTGGCGGCACTCGATCTGCCGGCCGAGGTGCGCAACCTGCCGCTGGCCATGCCGCAGTTGAAAGAAAATCCTCAGCTCTATGCCATCGACATGAACCTCATGCCGGTGGTCGTCCTCAGTCTCACCGGTGACCTGCCGCCCGGCGAGCTGGAACATATAGCCGTAACGCAGATAATGCCGGCGCTGGAACAGGTGGAAGGCGTCTACCATGTGAGCATCGAAGGCGGCAGCAGCCAGCAGGTCCTCGTCAACCTCGACCCCCGGCTGCTGAATGATGCCGGAATATCAATGTCCGGTGTTGCCGCGGCGCTTTCCAGCCAGGGATACGACTCGATAGCCCAACTTGAAGATACCGCCCTCGGCGCCGATACCATGCTCAAGGACATCGGCAGCGTGGAACTCGGACTCCCACCGGCTTCCTCCATCAGCCGCACCAACGGGAAGACCGGCGTGACCATCAACATTCAGAAGGAAGCCGATTCCAACACCGTGTTCGTGGCCAATGCCGTCATGGCGGAGGTCGAGGGAATTGAAGCGTCTCTTCCCACCGATGTGACCCTTTACACGGTCATGGACCAGTCTGAGTACATCGAGACCAGTATCGGCGACTTGAGCCGCAACGCGCTCATCGGCTTTGGCCTGGCCGTTGTTGTCGTCTTTTTCTTCCTGATGACCTTCCGGGCTTCGCTGGTGACGGCCGTCTCCATACCGCTGAGTATCCTGGTCGGTTTTCTCATCATGCGCTTCCTCGGCATTACCATCAACCTGCTCACCCTGAGCGCGATGGCGATAGTTGTCGGGCGCGTTATCGATAATAGCATCGTCGTCCTTGAGGTCATTTACCGTAAGATGCAGGACGGCGAGCCTTACCGCACCGCCGCCCTTGACGGCGTAAAGGAAGTGGCCGCCCCCATCACGTCGTCAACGCTGGCCACCGTGGTCATATTTATCCCCGTCGCCTTTGTCGGCGGTATCGTCGGGGAGATGTTCATTCCCTTTGCCCTGACGATGACGGCAGCCCTCGTCGCTTCCCTCATTGTCGCCCTGATGGTTATCCCTCCCCTCTCCAACTTCCCGGTAGTCAAGAAAGACGGCAAGGGAGACGCGCACACCTGGTACCAGCGTCTGTACCTGCCCTTGCTGAAATGGTCGCTGGCGCACCGGGCGCTGACACTGGTGATTGCCGCTGTCCTCTTCTTCGGGAGTTTCGCGCTGGTGCCGGTCATCGGCACGAGCTTCATGCCCACAATGGGCGAGAAGATGCTGACGGTGGAGGTAGCCATGCCGCGCGGCACCGACCTTACCACGACGGAGGAGGCCGTTATCAAGGTGGAAAAAGTGCTCGTTACCCACCCGGACATTGAAACGCTCCAGACGACAGCCGGGACATCCGGGTCCATTTCGGGCGGGTTCATGGCCATGGGAGGCGTCGGGGACAGCACGGCCAGCATCATGGTCGTCCTCGACCGCGAAGCCGACATGGAACTGACCGCCGCCGACGTGCGTGAAGGCCTCACCGGCATCGTCCCCGGAGCGGATATCACCGTCACCACCGGGCAGGCAATGTCCAGCGGAATGACGGGCTCCGGCGTGGATATTTCCGTCCGCGGCGATAATTACGAAGACCTGGCCACGGCGGCTCAGCAACTTTATGCCGAACTGGCCGATGTAGATGGAATCGCCGAACTGGAACTGGGACTGGCCACCGTTGAGCCCAAGCTCGATATTACCCCGGATTCCGCCAAGCTGATGTCCTCCGGCCTGCCCATGGAGCAGCTCGCTCAGATGCAGCAGGACTTCTTCCTGATGCAGATGGGGAGCACCGTGTCACAGGCTACCGTAAACGGGCATACCTACGAGGTCTATTTGAACGGTATAGCCCAGCACCTGGATAGCGCCGAGATAGCCCGCGAACTGAGAGTTGGCTTCCCGCAGTCCGTCAAGCTGGGTGATATCGCCGTCGTGGAACTGGGTGAACAACAGACCAATATCCAGCGCATCGACGAGAAGCTGGCTGCCAGTATCACCGCCAGCATCACCGCGAGGGATATCGGCGCCGTCAACCGGGCCGTCCAGGAACAGATAGACTCCCTGCCCGTCGCTCCCGGCGTGGATATCTCCCAGGGCGGGATGATGGAGATGATGCAGGAGGCATTCTCCGGCATGTTCATCGCCATCATCATAGCCATCGTACTGGCATTCGCCGTCATCGCCGTGACGTTCCGGTCGCTGCTGACGCCCGTCGTCATCATGATAAGCCTGCCGCTGGCATCCATCGGGGCGCTGCTAGGCCTGCTATTTGCCGGGCAGACGCTGGGGATTTCGGCCATGATGGGCGTGCTGATGCTGGTCGGCATCGTGCTGACCAATGCCATCGTGCTGATCCACCTCGTTGAACGCCTGCGCAAGCAGGGCATGAGCACGCATGACGCCCTCGTGGAATCGGGCCGGACAAGGATGCGCCCCATCCTGATGACGGCGCTGACCACCATGATTGCCATGCTGCCGCTGGCGCTGGGGCTGGGAGAAGGCACCATTCTCTCCGCGGAGCTTGCCATCGTCGTCATCGGCGGGCTGTTCAGCTCCACCCTGCTGACGTTGCTGGTCATCCCGGTGATGTACAGCCTGTCCAAGGGGATGCGGCGTCAGAAAACGGCGGGCTAGCCGGGCAGTGTGAAGGAGACCCGGGCAGCTTCTTTCAGGATGGAATTATCCAAAGACAGGTCGGCAACCAGCTTCTTGAGACGGGGGAGAGTCGAACTACACCTGAAACAATTCTTTTATTTACGCAGCATCGACTCTAGACAGTGGTGCTACTAATGCTGGAGTAAGGTCATAAGGCTCCTTTTGTTACCATTAACACACTAAAAGATGGACCGTGCGGTGGATTATCTTACAGCTAATGCCATAATTCGAGCAGTGTCAACTTGTTTCTAATATCGATGAAGTTATCAAAAGAGCTCCAGGATACGTGTTCTTCTTTCAATAGCGTAGCTAAGTGGCCCGTGGCGAAGACGTAATTAGCATTACGTGCCGCCTCCAGGTCAGACAGGCCATCCCCGATATAGATAATACGGTTGTCACGTTTTTTTAGCCAGTTCATATGACTTATCTTAAAACCGTGCTCAATAGTATTTCCATTATGGTCGTGATAGCTAACCATGATGCCCTTCTCACTAAACTCGGTTTTCCCACAGTACATTTCGATATCGGACATACCAAGTTCGCTCAGAACAACCTCAATGTAGAAATCAAGCCCACTGCTGACGATAACTATGGGAATACCATTCTTCCTACAGTAGCTGACGAATTTCGCGAACCCTGGCCTCACTTCAATATGCTGGCGAACGAATTCCTGAAGCTTCTCCTCCGGCTCTTTAATGAGTGTAAATTGCAGTTGATTGCTCTGCTCAACGGTTAGACGACCATGAAGATAATCTACGTCAATCTTCCGCCAGTTACCGCAGGCATATTTTTCTCTGAGCAAAACACTGAGGTTATTTCTGGTAATGGTGCCATCAAAATCACACTGTATAATCATGAGTAATTGCTGTCCGATTTTAAACTAAATCTTTACCGTAGATGGCGGTATGTGAAAATGAGCCTCGAAATTATCATTAGATGAGTCAACGCGGCGATAGCAATAAGGCAGAAGTAGCCCTGGCCAATAATGGCACCTATCATAACTATGAACAGCCTGATATCTCGTGAGGCCAGGGATAATAAACCTTGGTCGAAATAGTGCCGGAACTCCGCGCTAATACGTGCTCGGCTGTAGCTCACTCCAATAGTACCGGCGATGGCAAGAAAGCCGACCAACCAGATATATGGGTATACCTCATTAGAAGCTGACCACATTGTTAGCCCTAGCAGGATCAGTATATCGGCGTAGCGGTCAAGAATAGAGTCCAGAAAGCCACCAAAGGCAGATGACATACCCTTCAAGCGGGCCAGGCTGCCATCAACGCCGTCAATGATTGAAGAAAGCTGGGCAAGCAAACCGGCGGCGATATTCCAGTTG
>JAUWGD010000179.1 GCA_030606585.1 Dehalococcoidales bacterium
GGAGGGGGACCGAGGGGGTGGATTTTATTAAAAACAATTTCCCCCTCTCCTTCACCCTGCCTCGTAAGGAGAGGGGAATAAAGGGGGTGAGGTAGTCAAATACACTCCCCCTTTTTCATTTAGTGCCCTCGTCTGTTATCATTAAATCTGCATGGGTTTATACGAGTTTCTGGATAACCGGAGAACGCTGTGGTTCTTCCTCGGTCTGCTGGTCGTGCTGGTAGTCGTCACGTATTTAACGGCCGGGGTATACCGGGAGGTTAGCATCCAGGGGAAGGTATGGGAATGGGTCAACGCGCCGGAGGGCGCGGCAGGCATGGTTTATTCCTGGAAGCAGGAGTGTGAAGAATCAGAAAACTGGGCGCCGCCGCCCGGTACCGAGTTGCAACCGCTGGGCGGCGTATATATCTCGTATGATACCGTATTTAGAGGACGGCAGTATGACAAAATGCTGACGATATCCGGTAAAGACGGCCATTTTTTTAAAAAGGCCAGAGGGTGGAAACTTACCGGCGATATTACCCTTAACATGGCGACAGAGAAGGAAGGGTATAATTCCGTCGGCGCATCGTTCGTCAATGAAGGCAAGCCGAATGTCGTGTATATTATTTTAACGCGTGCGGAGTGACAGGTATCACGAAGCGGATATTAACAGGGATTGGTATAAAGAGCCCCCTACTCCCACTTAAAGAACCTGACGGTTATAACGCCGGCGATAACCATCCACCCCACCATTACCCCCAGCCGCCACAACTCATCTAAAGGAACCCCTGCCCTGTTTATATTTTCCGTTTATATTATGTTATAATTCATGCGTAAATATCACTCGGAGGATTGGAACCGGTTCATTGATGCTCAAGCAGACAATCACTGAATTAATTAAAAAAGCGATTATCGAAGCCCGGCAGGCCGGTAAGCTGCCCGAACTTACCCTGCCCGAGATAGCCATCGAGCGACCCCAGAATCCGGAGCACGGCGACTACGCATCGAGTATCTCTCTTAAGCTGGCGCGGGCCGTCGGCACCAGTCCCCTGGCCATCGCCGATGAGATAGCCGGTTTTATCAAGCCGTCCGCCGAAATTGAGAGCGTCACCGTCGCCCCGCCGGGATTCATCAACTTCACCCTTAAAAACGAGTGGCTTACGCAGCAGGTGGATTCGATATTAAAAGATGCTGATACCTATGGCAACATCGAGCTGGGTCAGGGCAAAAAGATACAGATAGAATTCGTCAGTGTTAATCCCACCGGCCCCCTCCACGTGGGGCATGGCCGCGGGGCTATCCTGGGCAGCACCCTGGCAAATGCCCTTAACTCCGCCGGCTACAGTGTAGAGAAGGAATACTATATCAACGACGCCGGCAACCAGGTAGACTCCTTCCGCCGCTCTCTGTACGCCCGATATCTCCAGGCTATCGGAAAAGAAGCCGAGATGCCTGCCGACGGCTATCTGGGCAACTATATTATCGATATGGTCAGGGAAATCATCGCCGCAGAAGGTGAAAAACTCGGCAAGCTCTCCGGGGAGGAATTAACGACAGCACTCGGTAAAATCGGCCTGGAAAAGATGCTCGGTCAGATTAAGGCCGACCTGGAGATGATGGACGTTACCTTCGATGTCTGGTTCAGCGAGCAGAGCCTCTACGACAACCGGCAGTATGAAACAGCGATAGAGTCATTGAAAAAGCGCGGCTATATCGCCGAAAGGGAGGGAGCTACCTGGTTCGTCTCCACAGCCCTCGGCGAGGACAAGGATAACGTGGTCGTGCGCACCGACGGCACACCGACCTATTTCGCTACGGATATCGCCTACCACTACAATAAGTTCCTGGAGCGCAAGTTCGACAGCGTCATCGATATCTGGGGTGCCGACCATATGGGCCATGTCTCCCGCATGAAAGCCGTCGTCGGCGCTCTGGGTATAGACCCGGAGCAGCTTACGGTTATCATATCGCAGATGGTTACGCTGCGCCGCGGTGGCGAGGTCGTAAAAATTTCCAAGCGCAGCGGGGATATCGTTACGCTGCGAGAGCTGGTGGAAGAGGTCGGCGCCGACGCCTGCCGCTTTTTCTTTTTATCACGCACCGCCGACAGCCAGATGGACTTCGACCTCGAGCTGGCTAAAAAGCAATCGGCGGATAACCCCGTTTACTACGTGCAGTATGCCCACGCGCGCATCGCCAGCATCCTGCGTTTAGCGCAGGAAAAAGGCGCCGACAGCACCGATGGCGATGTCTCCCTGCTGACCACTGAGCCGGAGCTTATCCTGATACGCAAGATGCTGCTCCTGCCGGAAATAATAGAAACGATTGCCCAGACTCTTGAGCCCCACCACCTGACCTATTACGCGCAGGACCTGGCTACCGTTTTCCACAGCTTTTACATGCAGTGCCGCGTCGTCTCCGACGATAAAGCCATGACCGCAGCGCGACTTAAGCTGGTGAGAGCCGCCAAGCTCGTGCTGGGCAGGACGCTCGGTCTGATGGGCATGACCGCTCCCGAAAGAATGTAAAAATTGAAAGAGGATTTAATGAAGAAACGCGTCTTTTCCGGCATCCAGCCGACGGGTAATATTCACATCGGCAACTACCTGGGGGCTATCAAGTACTGGGTGTCCATGCAGGAAAACTACGATAATGTCTTCTGCATCGTTGACCTGCATGCTATCACCGTGTCCCAGGACCCCGTGGTCTTAAACTCCAAAATCCGCGAGGTCTCTGGTCTGCTCATGGCCGCCGGCATCGACCCCGAACGGTCTATCCTCTTTGTCCAGTCGCACGTCAGCGCCCACAGCGAACTGGCCTGGATTCTCAACTGCTTTATTCCGATGGGGTGGATGCAGCGCATGACCCAGTTCAAAGAGAAATCGCAGAAACAGAGGGAGCAGGTAAGCGTCGGCCTCTTCGATTATCCATCACTGATGGCCGCCGATATCCTGCTCTATAAGACCGATGTTGTTCCCGTAGGCGAAGACCAGAAACAGCACGTGGAACTGGCCAGGGATGCCGCGCAGCGATTCAACTCCCTCTTCGGTGAGACCTTCGTGGTGCCGGAACCCCTTATCCCGGATGTCGGCGCCCGCATCATGGGACTGGATGACCCCACCAGCAAAATGAGCAAGAGCGAGGCCGGTTCCATTCATGCCATTAACCTGCTCGACTCTCCGGACGTTATCCGCTCCAAGATAATGAAGGCCACCACCGACTCCCGGCGCGATATCCTGTTCGATGATAGTCGCCCCGGCATATATAACCTGCTGTCTATCTACCAGACCTTCACCGGCGAGACAAGTAAGGATATCGAAGCCAGGTTCGAAGGAAAAGGCTACGGCGACTTCAAGAAAGCTCTGGCCGAGGTGGT
>JAUWGD010000166.1 GCA_030606585.1 Dehalococcoidales bacterium
CCGCAGGCATAGCCCATGACCGGACTGAACTCAGAAAGCCACAACTCAATGCAGTTGAACTCGGATGCGACCCGCTCCATCAGTTTTTTGGCTTCGTCCAGTGCATAGGCATGTGTCACGGAAGCATGTATCGGACTATCACCCACCTTATCTCTCATCATCTGCAACACTTTTTCGATACCCTGCTTTCTATTCCGGGCCATTCCGGCAAAATGCACCACCGTAGAAACGGTAAGAATCGGCTTGATATTGAGCACCGAGCCTATCTGGGAGGCTATCTTGGGAATACGCCCGGAGCGGTAGACATGGCGTATAGTATCCAGGAAAATGATGGCGCCGACCTTGTCCCTTACCTCCTCGGCAACGCGGATAACCTCGGCAAGGTCTTTACCTTCGGCGGCGGCCCGGGCGGCGGCCAGAACGACCATACCTTCGGACGGGGTTGCCGAGTAAGTATCCATAACCTCGATGGTAGTGTTGGGCAGCTCGGTTTTAGCCATCTCTTTAGCATTGCAGGCAGCCGAGTACATCATGCTCAGTTTAGTTGATACGGTAAGACACAGGATACTTTCCGCTCTCTGGCTGACGTTGCGGAAAGCTTGAAGGCAGTCCTCCGGTGAAGCCGCCGATGTCTTGAAAGATTCGGGGTCATCCAGGAACAATTTATAGGCCTCGGTGGGTGTTATATCTACACCGTCTTTATATAATGCACCTCCGGCGTAGAAATTAATCGGAACAATTTCGATATTATACTGGTCAACGAGTTCGCTGGTAAGGCAGCAAATACTATCCGTGACAACGGCTACTTTGTTCGTGGTGCACCTCCCGGGTTTTATTCAACAGGGCGCTTATTTGGACCTGGAGAATTGCATGTTCCTTTGTCTGAAGGATATCCTGCGGCCGCTCCTGAGGCGGCGTTCCAGCAGGGCAGGTATCAGGAGCACTCCCCACATCACCAGAATCAGTCCGAAGAAAGTAAACGTATTAAGCTGGCCCACCGTGTAGCGGACTATCAGGGTCACTGTCAGGAGCCCCGATGTGGCTAATAGTCCTACTCTTAACCAGCGTTGCCGCAGGCGGATGAACGCCGCGATGGTCAGCGCCAGGGCTATTAAACTCAGCCCTATCCACGGGGCGAAGTAATAAACAAGCTGTAAACTGTTTTCGGTAAATTTCCCCGACTCTGATACGGCGAGAAACCAGCCGGTGATAATCGGCAGGGGCAACAACATCAGGGAGCTGAAAAGCCAGTCCCGTTTGTTGGTTTGAACGATAATACGGAAGAGCCACCATAGGGCTACCGGGAAATAAACAAGCAGTGCCAGTAAAGACCAGACTCTGGGGAGGTAGAGCAGTAAAAGACCTACGGCCAGTACCGGTAACAGGGTATATCCCAGCCACGAAAAAACCCAGGTCGGTTTACCGTGCCACCACCCGTAGACGGTCGTGGCGAGGGTAAGCATCAGCACTATCGATAGCCAGCCGGGATACTGCCACCAGTTAAGAACGAACAGCAACCCGAAAAGCAGGTGGGGCATGGAAGTTAAGACGGCCTGCTTCCAGCTGCCCTGGCTGTAGGCTTCGTATATCTGACGGGCCACCAGCCTGGTGCCGCCCATTTCTCCCAGACAGGTTTTAATCGCCTCTTCTTCGTTAAGTCCGGACTCCGTTAACTCGCGGATTTTGTCCTGGATGTGCGCCTCAAGCTCGCTCATAACCTCCGTTTCATCGGCATGTTCGAGCCTGGCTTTTAATTTTATACTCTCCAGGTATTGTATTAATTCCGTTGTCATTACCTGAACCTCTACGAACCGGACGGCTCCGGCTGGAGAATCAATTTAACGGCTGTGAAAAAGTCCTGCCACTGGGATTTCTCCAGGGCCAGCTTGGTCTGCCCCTTGTCCGTAATATAGTAGTATCGCCTCTGCCGTCCGTTGGGCAGCATCTGCCACTTGCCGGTAATTAAACCCGACTTCTCCAGGCGGTGGAGAGCCGGATAGAGAGTCCCCTCCTTAAATTTAAAATAACCCTGGCTCTTGGCTTCGAGTTCCTTGACAATTTGATAGCCGTACATCGGCTGGAGCTCCAGTAAACTGAGGAGCAGGGAGTTGGAACTGCCTTTTATTAAATCACGTCTTATTACCACGCGAATCACCTCTTTTGCTGATTTTACTTAGAGTCTCTAGGTACAATAGCACCGATTTAGCGGCTTGTCAACAGTAGTGGTGGACGCCTGACGGGGGTGCCGCCGTAGGCGGCGTGAAACTTGAGACAAGATTTGCAAAATGCTATAGTACGGAAGAACACCTGCGGGGGAAGTGCCGGAACTGGCAGACGGGCCAGACTTAGGATCTGGTGCAGCAATGCGTGGGGGTTCGAATCCCCCCTTCCCCACCAGATATTTGGGCTTAATTATTAAAGGAGTCTTTAAATGGCAAAAACGCATTATCAGCAGAATCTGGTGAACAAACCCCGCTATGAAGTCGGCGAAAATCAGGAAATCAAGGGACGCCAGAGTCCGACGATGACCTACATGAGCAATGACCTTGTCCCCGGAAGCAATACCTATATAGAAATCGGCTGGATATACGAGATGCCGGAGCCGAACCCGCATATCCATAAGCACGACCACAATTATGATGAACTCGTGCTGCACATCGGGTCTGACCCCGAAAACCCGGAATACCTCGGCGGTACGATAGAATTCGTCGTTGGCGGTGAAAAAATAATCATCGATAAGACCTCTGCGCTGTTTATACCGAAGGGAGTCGAACACGGTCCCCTGACCTGGAAAAGCGTGGAGAAACCACATATACAGATGGTAGTGATGCCGGGCGCCGGCACGCTCAAAGATTCCAATCCCGCCGGGTATATCGCCGACGAATAGTGGTATATCCCGTACCTGTAAATAGAGTTATTGAATATATGGTTGATTACCTTTACATATACACGTATGTACTTGCCGGGACAATCTCTCCGGTAAGTATTTTGCTAAGTCATAAAGCCCGCAGAAGGTGTAATAACCGTAAATAGATAACGGCAGGAGGTGGAATTTATGGACATGGAAGAAATCGGCAAGAAAGTCCAGTACCTCATCGACCTGGAAGAAATCAAGAAGTTGCAGCGTAAATACCAGTACTGGCTCTTCAAACAGGACTATGAGAAAATCGTCGAACGCGGCTTTGCCAGGAAGACCCCCGGCATAAGAATGGAGGCTTCGGACAGCGGCGTCTTTAAAGGGCGCGAGGGCGTAGAGCGGTTTTTCTATAAAATGGTGGGACAGCAGAAAACGCGCCCAGGCGGCTTTACCATGCATCTGGCGGCGGGGCCGGTTATCGAGATTGCCAAGGACGGGAAGACGGCACAGAGCATCTGGTTTTCGCCGGGATGCGCCGGCAACCTGTGGATATGGGGCATCTACGTAGTAGACTACATTAAGGAGGACGGCGAATGGCGGTTTTGGCACATGTTAATGACGCCTTTCTTCCGCACCCCGTATGATAAAGGCTGGATGGAAATGCCCGTTTCCGGGACCCTTAGCTCCGGACTGGAGGACGGGCCGCCTTCCCGCTGGAATCCCTACGAAAAGACGAAAACGGGTCAGGAGCTTTTCAGCCATCTGCCGGACGCGCCGGAACCCTACGACAGCATG
>JAUWGD010000205.1 GCA_030606585.1 Dehalococcoidales bacterium
TCCAGAGTATGCGGGTGGCGTATTTGGAATACGCTTCAGCGATTTTCTGTTTTTCCGGGGGGATTTTCAGCTCAGTGACGATATATTTGCCGTATTTCGATTCAGCCATTGTGTGATTCTCCTGTTAAGCAATATTTGCCGTTGCGGCAGGTATATGAATATTGTAGCATCTTTGGGAGAATATCAAGAAATGGGTGGGGGGGAGGGGTGGGTTAGTCTGGATTCTGGCCTTCGGGCTGAAGCCTTCGCCAGAATGACGGGAGGGGAAAGATTGCGGGATAAGCCAAGGATGATACTGGGCGGCTTGCCTTCGCTGAAGCTTTAGCCCTGGGTGGGAACAGATAACACCGGAGGTTTAGGGGTGAGAGGCTTCTTCACCTTCCTCCTTTTTAACCCACCGCGTCCGCATTGCCATCAACGTGATGGTGATAATCAGGACGACAATGGCTATCCACTGTGCCTCGTGCAGTTTGTAAAGCCAGGGTAAGTGATTCTGGATAAAATCGACGCCGGATGGCCATATGAAGTGGAAATTGCCTATGAAAGGTGTACCGTCGCGGATAAAGTCGATGCCGAGTCGCCATACGGAATACAGCGTGAGATAAATCAGGAAAAGGGAGCCGTCGGGGCGGAACCGCTTCCTCAACGCCAGAAGGGCGCCGAATACAATCAGGTTATAAACAATCTCATAGGGCTGCGTGGGGTGCACGGGTATACCGATGGGGCCGTTGCTTTCAGGATTGGTGTAGACCATCGCGCAGAAAATATTAGTCTCGATGCCGTAGCAGCAGCCGTTCAGGGTGCAGCCCACCCGGCCGATTGCCTGGGCGAGGATAATGCCGGGAGCCAGCATATCGGCGAAGTACCCGAAGGAGATTCTCCTGAACCGACTGTAAAGCCAGACGCCCAGCGCCGCTCCGAGGACGGCGCCGTAAATGGACAACCCCGACCCGCCGATTATCTGTCCGGGGTGCTCCATGAAATATTCCCAGAAGTCGATAACATGGAGCAGCCGTGAAAATATAACGCCGGAGGGTATGCCGACGATGGCGGCGCTGATAACCGTATCGTATGAAAGCCTGGCGCCTTTCTTTACCGACCACAGCGCCCAGACGACCAGCGTTATCACCGCCAGGGCTACCATCATGCCGTACCAGGCCACGCTGACCGGCCCGATGGTAAAGGCGATGGGGTTTACATTATTATAAATCATCTCGTCTCCGGAGTATCAGGAGCATAAAGCTTCGACGAAGGCTTCGGCATTAAAGGTTACCATATCCTCCAGTCCCTCGCCAACACCGATTAGCCGGATGGGGACTTTCAACTCATCGCAGATGGCCAGTACGATGCCGCCCTTGGCCGTGCCGTCGAGCTTGGCCAGGAAGATGCTGGTGACGCCGACGGCCTCCGTGAAATGTCTTGCCTGGGTCAGTCCGTTCTGTCCGGTAGTGGCGTCCAGCACCAGAATCACCTCGTGCGGGGCGGTGGTATCAATCTTGGCGGCCACTCGCCGGACTTTCTTCAACTCTTCCATGAGATTATACTTGGTGTGAAGCCGGCCCGCCGTATCGATTATCACCGCGTCAACCTGCCGGCTTTTCGCCGCCTGCAGGGCGTCATAGACTACCGCCCCGGGGTCGGCCCCCGGCTGGTGCGCGACGATATCCACTCCCACCCTTTCTCCCTGCTTTTTAAGCTGGTCGATGGCAGCCGCCCGGAAGGTATCGGCGGCAGCTATAAGCACACTCTTACCCTCTTTCTTCATCTTAAAGGCAAGCTTGGCGATGGACGTGGTCTTGCCGCTGCCGTTAACGCCGACGACGAGATAGACCTCGGGCGGCGTAACATTACCGCTTTGTTCGCCGGGGGGAACGCTGAGAATCCTGACCATCGCCGCTTTCAGGGCGGCGCCTACCTGAGAGCCGTCCAGCTTTTCCTCGGCGGCGCGCTGTTTTACTTCTCCGATAAGCTTTTCCGTGGTGCCAACACCCACATCCGCCGAGATAAGCAGTTCCTCAAGCTCGTCCCAGACATCATCGTCAATGGTTTTACGGTCGAAAAGGCCCATCGCCCGGCCGAACCAGGTATCGTGCGTGCGTTTTAACGCTTTCTGGAAGATATTTATTTCTACCTCACCTCCCGGACTTTCCTTATTTATAGTATAGGGTACTTACCGTATGAATGGAAAGTCTTGGAGGTGGATAAGATAATAGACTTACGTTCAGGATGTTGCCCAGACAATGCCGTCTTTGACATACTTGGCGGTCATTGAAATGGCGAGAAACATAAAGGGCCGGTCAACTCTCGTTACCCTTAACGGACAGTGTCTCATGCCTTTGGGTGCGTAGATAAGGCAGCTCTCGGTGAGTAGATATTTTTCGTCTTCCAGCCAGAACTCTACTTCTCCGCCCAAATCACGAGGGTTTTG
>JAUWGD010000194.1 GCA_030606585.1 Dehalococcoidales bacterium
GGAGTTCCGGTTCCTGCCCCTTCACCGGTACCGGCCCCGTCTGGAAGGGACGGCATTTCCGTTGAAGCGCCGCCTCCGGCAGTCAGTATACCGAGGCCTGCCCCCGCCCCATCACCCGCCCCCGCGCCAAAGCAGGCGCCGGATGATGAGGGTAGCGGCCAGGCGTGGACCGGCGAACGCCTGATTATACGTTCCGGATATATGACGCTGGTGGTGGTGGATGTCGCGTCGGCCATGGAGCAAATCACCAGTCTCGCCGCCGGTTATGACGGCTTTGTCGTTTCTTCGAATAGCTGGCAGGACCGGGACAGGATGATGGCGAATATCTCCATCCGGGTGACGTCCGAGCGCTTTAATGAAGTCCTCCAGGCTTTGCGGGCAATGGCGGTTGAAGTAAGGTCGGAGAGCACTTCGGGACAGGATGTAACCGAAGAATACGTCGACCTGAGCGCCAAGCTGCGCAATCTTGAGGCCGCGGAGGCTCAGTTGCTCAAGCTGATGGAACAGGCCGGCGAGGTCAGTGACATACTTGCCGTCCAGCGTGAACTCGTGAAAACAACCGGTGATATCGAGCAGACCAAGGGGCGCATGCAGTACCTGGAGCAGAGCGCGTCCATGTCGTATATAGAGGTAAGCCTGGAACAGTCCAAGCTCACCGTGGACTTCAGTGCCGATAGAAGAAATGTCAAGGAAGGAAAGGATGTCGAGTTCCGTCCGGATATCTCCGGAGGTTTCCAGCCTTATAGCTTCGAGTGGGACTTCGGCGACGGCACCACCAGCACGGACGCCTATCCTGTCTACGCTTATAAGTCGGACGGCACCTACACCGTTAAGCTGACGGTGACCGACGACCGCGGCAACACTGTTCCCTATGAGAGAGCCGATTATATTACGGTTCTTCCCGGCTGGGATGCCGGCAATATCGCCAGCGCTGCCTGGAACGGACTCATCGGGTTCTTCCGCGTCCTGGCCGATATCATTATCTGGCTGGGTATTTTCAGCCCGGTATGGATAATCATCGGCGTTATCCTCTACTTCGCCTGGTGGCGTAAGAGGAAGAAGAAGTAAATCAAGGTTCGATAAATAACCGGAGAGGGGGCTAAGCCCCCTCTCTTTTTTCTCCGAAATTGATAAAAATCAAGTTAGAATTCTCTTTAGAATATCATCGCGGGTCATACCTTCGACGGCAATGACCTTACTGCGGCTGGCCTGGCCTTTAACAATAGTCAATGCGGACCTTTTTACTCCCAGTGCCCGGCTGAGGAAAGCGATAAGCTCCCGGTTGGCTTTGCCTTTTACCGGGGGTGCGCAGATTTTCACCTGCAGCACGCCGTCGGTAAAACCGGTAATCTCGTTGCGGCTTGCATTGGGCGTAACTCTCAGCGGCAGACAGTTGCTCTTACCAGGACTGTTTGCGGTCAAATTACTCTCTTGTTACCCTGAAAGAAGGAGGGTCGGCTATTCGCTTATCTCTTTCTTACATCCTACCGATATTGCAATACTGGCCAGGAACAGAACTGCTGATATTATCAGCCAGAAATCCCATTTCATCAGGTCAGCCTTGAGTCCCAGGTCTACCACGTCAAGGGTGATGACGATGCCCAGTATCGCACATAATCCGCCGATACCTCCTAGGATTGCTGCAAATATTCCCATCAGGTGTGACCTCCTTATCGGTTTATCGCATAGCTTCGATAGTATATAATTATATCGGGTGCCTTATTCTATTCGTTTGGAGATAATATAGCATGAAATTAACAAATAATCTATATCTTTATCCGGAGCAGGGGATGCTGGACTGCAATACTTACGTCATCACGGGCAGCCCCGGTATTATTATCGACCCCGGTAATCCGGATTTTTTAACGTCGCGGGTCGGCGGTATGAAGCAGGACGGTATCGACCCCGCGGATATCGGCATAATCGTCCACACGCATTTGCATATGGACCACTGCGGTGCCGTTGAAGCGTTTAAAAGACTTTCCGGAGCGAAAATCGCCCTTCACCCCGTCCAGAAGGAGAATTACCAGCTGGTGGTTATCGACGGCGCCCGGATTTTCGGGATTGAACCTCCGGAATTTACCGAGGACTATGTACTGGATGATAGCCCTCTGAGTAATGATAGCGTGGAGCTGGAAATGATTGTGTCTCCGGGGCATTCGCCGGACTGTGTCTGTTTCTATAATAGAAAGGATAAAGTGCTGGTTTGCGGCGACGTGCTCTTCGAGATGAACACCGGCCGGGTTGACCTTCCCGGCGGCAATGCCGAAGACCTTAAACAGTCCATCGAGTCGCTTTCTCAACTGGATATTGAGTATTTGCTGCCCGGCCACATGGGCATCGTGTCCGGCGACGAGAAGGTCGTTAGCAACTTCGATTTTATCAGGAGCAATGTCTTCGCATGGCTATGACGGGTGCGCTGACGGAGTCCTATGAGCTTGGCCCCATCCGCCCGCCGAGCGAGGCTTATTCGCTGCTGATACGTGTTACCAGGAACTGCCCCTGGAACCGCTGCAAGTTCTGTCCCATTTACAAGGGCTCCAAATTTCAGCTTCGTTCGGTCGAGGAGGTAAAGCGGGATATCGACATAGCCAGGGTTATTCACAACAAGATTGAAGAGCTCGCCCGTAAGTCCGGGCGCGGCGATAGTATCCGCGAGGTGGCGGCGATGGTGTGCAATAACGCCCCCAATGACGCCTGCCGTAACGTCGCTCTCTGGATGTACGCCGGCGGGAAGCATGCCTTCCTGCAGGATGCCAATACCCTTATTATAAAGACCCCCGCCCTCGTTGAGGTGATAAAGTACCTCAAGGAGACCTTTCCCGGCATCGACCGTATCACCAGCTACGCCCGGTCGAAAACGGCCGCCCAAAAGACCTTGGATGAACTGATAGAGCTGCGCGAGGCCGGGCTTACGCGGCTTCACATCGGGGTAGAATCGGGCTACGACCCCTTGCTCAAGTTCATGGACAAGGGCGTGACCGCCGCCGACCATATCGCCGGCG
>JAUWGD010000200.1 GCA_030606585.1 Dehalococcoidales bacterium
GGTTACGAAAGAAGAAATGGATGCTATATCCAATCCGGTCGGGGATTTCTTTAAAAGCCATACGAGGAAGGAGCTCCTGGCGGGCGCTGTGCCGCGGGGCGTATCCATCGGCCCGCTGTCCAGCATGGAAGACCTGTTAACGGACGAATGTCTCAGGGAACGTGGTTTCTGGAAGGAAATAGAGCATCCCGAGCTCGGGGCAAGTATCGCCTATCCGCGAGAGTTCGTTAAGTCATCGGAAGTTGACTGCTCCACCCGATTTCGCGCCCCGCTCATCGGCGAGCATAACGAAGAGATTTATAACGAGATAGGACTGTCCGGGCAAGACCTTATTAAGTTAAAGCAGTCTGGAGTTATTTAGAGGAAGTGGAGAATTTGGAAATAGAAAAAAGAGAAGGCGTATTCAGCGGTCTGACGATACTGGCTTTCTGCTGGGCGGTGGTCGGCCCGCTGACGATGAAGTTCTTCGCCGACCACGGAGCCACGGTTATTCGGGTGGAGACAAGTAAAAGGCCGTGCACCATGAGGTCTTCGGCCCCTTATAAGGACAATGTGCCGAACTATAACAAGGGCGGCTATTTCAATTATTATAATTCGAACATTTTAAGCCTTTCACTGAACATGCAGCTCCCCGAAGCCCGCGAAATAGCGAAAAGGCTGGCGGTCGAGTGCGACGTTTTTATGGAGAACTACACACCGGGCAACATGGAAAAATGGGGATTGAGTTATGAGGAACTGAAAAAGCTCAGGCCGGACATCATCATGATGCGGCAGAGCGGCTACGGTTCCTGGGGTCCTTATAAAAATTTACCGGCCTTCGGCATGGTACTGGTGCCTATCGCGGGACTGCCCAACTTTATCGGCTGGCCGCGAAAAGAGCCATTGCCCGTCGGCGTCTCGGCCTATACGGACTGCATCAGCCCGCGTTTCGCCACGGCGGCTTTGATTGCCGCGCTCGATTACCGTAAAAAGACCGGTAAAGGGCAGCTATTGGACCTTTCCCAGTTTGAAGCGGCGATTTACTTCCTGGCGCCGGCTGTTCTCGAGTATGATGTCAACGGCCGTGAGCCGGAAAGAATCGGTAATTCCTCACCGGACGCCGCCCCGCACGGCGTCTATCCCTGCACGGGAGACGACCGCTGGTGCACCATCGCTGTATCCGACGACGAAGAATGGGCGAGTCTTTGCCGTGAAATGGGAAAGCCCCAGTACGCGGCAGACCCCCGATTTAATACTCTGGCCAGCAGGAAGCAGAACGAGAACGAGCTTAATAAAACAATCGGCGAGTGGACTGCCGGCTTAACCGCCGAGGACGTGATGGAACGGCTTCAGACCGCCGGAGTGCCGGCCGGCGTTGTCAAGAACGCTGCCGATGTGTATAACGACCCGCAGCTGAGAAAACGTAATATCTACTGGCCGATGGAGCACAGCGAGATGGGTATGTTTACCCACCTGGGGCAGAGCTTCCAGTTATCGAAAACGCCGTCGAAAGCATACTCGCCGAGTCCGCTCCTGGGTGAACACACGGAATACATCTGCACCAAGTTGATGGGAATGCCCGACGAAGAGTTTATCGACCTCATGCAGAAGGGGGTCTTCGAATAGAAAAAACGGTAACAAATAGTTACTTACGGGAGGTAAGCGATGTTGAAATTTAAGAAAGCAGGGGAGTACGAAGACGTTATCTATGAGAGAAGCGGTTACGTCGCCCGTATAACTTTAAATAGCCCGGAGACAATGAATACGGGGGTAAAGGATTTTAATAAGGCGCTGGCCGTGGTGGAAGAGGCGGACGATATTAAGGTCCTCATTATCAAGGGAGCGGGACGCGCCCTGGCCGCCGGAGCCCCCCTGGATGAGGTCGGGTTCGTGTACGGCTGGAAGGAGCCGAAGTCCGGAGAAAGAGCGCCGCGGACACCTATCAGAAACAGGCTTAAATTCGACCGTAAATTATTCTACGAAGGCGCCATGAAACTGCTGTTCTTCCCCAAGATAACCATTGTGCAGGCTCACGGCTACCTTCTCGGGGCAGCCATGGATATGTACATGCTGTGCGACTTTATCGTCGGTGCCGAGGACTGCAGGTTCGGGGAAATCGAGGTAAGGCTGGGCATTCCCAACCTCACCATAACCCCCATAATGATACTGCGCTGTGGACTCACCAACGCCCTCGACCTCTGCCTGACCGGCCGGATGATGGACGGTAAGGAAGCCGCCCGTATCGGCCTCATCAACCGGGCCGTACCTGCGGATAAACTGGAAGAAGAAGTCAATCGTTACGCGGAAGGCTTCGCCAAGTTCCCGTTCGACGGTATCGCCATGGGCAAGACCTCCAAGCAAATTGTGTATGACATAATGGGGATAACCAGCGGCCTGACCAACCATTTCATGATGCATACCCTCGGCACGAATATCCACTTCGAAGAGGATGAGTTCAATTTCTTCAAGGCGAGAAGGGACATGGGCGTCAGGGATGCCATTCACGCACGTAACAAGTTCTACGAACAACTTGATAAATAAAACACAGTAGTTGAGAGCAAGATTATGGATGCTGCTTACTCACTGGCAAAGAATCTGGCAACCGTTACTTATAAGGACATACCCCAGGATGTTGTAGAGGTTACCAAGAAGCAGATTCTGGATATCCTGGGTGTGGCGCTGGGTGGCTCTTCCCG
>JAUWGD010000053.1 GCA_030606585.1 Dehalococcoidales bacterium
GCACACAAATCAGTATTTTGTTATCTTGACCTTACCCCGAAATTGGTAGCACCACTGTCTAGAGTCCGGTCGCTATTTTAACATACTCCTTCGAGGTACTTCCTTTCAACGAGCTGGGTGGCCTGACTTCGTCAATGTTGAGACACAATGTTGCAACTGAGATACCATTCTCATTCACCTTAACAAAGTAACAAAGTATCATACCTTAACCAACATAGGGATGTCTGATTTCTTGTACGTACGATTGGCCGAGTGGCGAAGAGGATGTGAGTATAATATACAGAGCTTAAAGAAACCGGGGTTTTTGTGCTTCTTTCGTTTCTTGAAGAAATCCTATATAATTATTTAACTTAACCAACAACCGTACCGGTTTTCCCACTGAGGGATTCTGGTCTGCAGATAACTGGATAATTCATAAAGGAGGTTGAGAAAATGAGTACATGGCATGATTACTTAAAAGAACAAGGTCACGCCCCGGATTGGCCGTATCCTATCCGCTTCGAACAGGAGCAGGAAATCGATGCCGATGTCCTGGTGATTGGAGGCGGTATCGCCGGTTGCTGGGCGGCCATCAGCGCTGCCAGGCAGGGACTAAATGTGGTTCTGGTTGAGAAGGGTGATACTATCAGGAGTGGTGCCGGGGGTCCGGGATGCGACCACTGGTGTAATGCTCCCGCGAATCCTTTATCCAATGTAGACCCGGATGAGTGGGCGGAGCACATGGCCGACCGACCGTACTGCAACGGTATCGGCATACAGATTCAGTGCCGCGAGGACTATGATACCCTGCTGGAAATGGAGCAGATGGGTGGTAAAATCAGGGATACCGATGACGAATATGCCGGCGCTGTAGGTCGGGATGACAAGACCAAACTCATGAATTCCCCTCGTTACGGCTGGACACACAGCTATCTTCCCGGTGGCGGGAAAGAGAATGCGTTTATAAAATCCGATAAAAATGAAGATATACGGACCAACGTAGTGATACGGGTCTGGGGGTCCACTTTCAAACCCGCCTTAAAAAAGGAATGCAAACGCCTGGGGGTAAAAATCTTCGACCGCGTCATGGCGACTGGCCTGCTCACCGAGAAAGGAGACCAGGGCGCCAGGGTAGTCGGGGCTACCGGTTTCAACAACCGTACCGGCGAATTCATGATTTTCAAATCAAAGTCGACGATTCTTGCCACCGCCGGAGGCGGCTCTATATGGCTGATAAGTACCGAATTAGGCGGGTATTCCAACATGATGTCCCGTACTATTACCGGTGACGGCACCGTCATGGCCTGGAATGCCGGGGCCGAGCTTACCAAGATGGAAGGTACCGGGGTCCTGCGCATCGCTACCGGTCTAAAGCATAAATGGTATACCGGGGCAGGCGACGCCAGCTATGAGAATGTCCCCATCGTCGATGCCAACGGCAAGGTGCTGCCGTATCCGATACAGGGCTGGGTCGATGCCGGAGCTATGGTCCCGTCACCTGAAGTCGAACAGGCTATCCGCGAGGGCATCCTTAAAGGTGAATACGCCCTGCCGTTCTACGGCGACTTTCCGTCCATGCCCGATGTCGAGAGAAGAGCTACCTGGAACCTGATGCTGGGAGAAGAATCCACGACAAAAATCATTATCAATACCTTTAACAAAGCCGGCTATGATGAGAGCAAGGACCTGCTCCAGAGTTATAAGTTTATCGAGGGCAACAGCCTGCCGCAGTGGCGGGAACCGGGTTACGGCGGCGGCCTGGTAGTCGACTGGAATCTGAAAACTACTCTAGACGGGCTGTATGCCGCCGGAACGCAGATGTTCTCCCCGGAGGACCACAGCTATGCGGCGGCCACCGGCAGGTATGCCGGCAGGAAAGCCGCTGACTATGCTCGGGAGGTCGGTGAATCTAAAATATCCCGCGAACAGGTCGACCGCGAGAAAGCCCGCGTTTATGCCCCGGTTAAACGCAGCGGCGGTATGGAATGGAAAGAGCTGCATGCCGGTATTGCGAGGGCGATGCAATATTACGTCAGCGAATTCAAAACCGAGTCCCTTCTAAATATGGGCCTCGATGCCCTGCAAAAAATCGAAGAGGAATCGGTGCCGTTACTGTTCGCCCTGGACCCGCATAAACTGATGCGTAGCCTGGAAGATATCAGTCTTTTAACTTACGCTAAAATCATCATTCATGCTTCGCTGGCACGCAAAGCCAGCAGCTTCCCGCTGGGTCTCCAGAGGATAGATTACCCGGCCGTCGACCCGGCGGAGTGGAACAAGTTCCTTACCGTTAAACTGGAAAACGGGAAGGTAAAGGTCGGCGAACTGCCACTGACCTTCTGGGGCAACATGAAAGAACAGTACGAAGCCCACAATAAAGACTATACCGGTGTATATGAGGGGAAATGATAGTTTTAAAATCAAAACTATACCTCTTGAACGAACCGGTTTTTGGAGGAAATGATGTCTAAGGAAAAAGTAATCGCCATTCCTAATGTTGCTACACCGAGCGCTCCGGTTGTTTTTAATCCTGATATCTGCGACGGGTGTAATACATGTGTGGAGGCCTGCCAGATAGATGTGTTCATACCCAACCCTGAGAAAGGCAAACCACCTATTATATTACATCCTGATGAATGCTGGTATGGCGGTTGCTGTGTTAATGATTGTCCCCGTCCCGGGGCTATCACATTCAAATGGGCGCTGCAGCACCGCGGGTACTGGAAGAATAAAGCTACCGGAGAAGTACACCAGATCTAGCCGCTCAGAATCGAGAGAAGGCCCTTCATCAAGGAGCAGCCATTGTCCGCTATAAAGACGGTAAGATTGTGGAGGAATGGGGAGGTTTGGACAGGCTGGACTTGATAAAGCAGTGAGGCGTCATCCCGCCCATGTAGAATAAGTCTGTAGAGAAAAAGGATGCTTATATTTATCTTGATTTGAAGGTTGAAGCTGCTCCCGAAGACGCGGATATCAAAGGTTTTCTTGATCCGTACCTACTCACCATTGTACGAACATTGGGATGTTTGTGTTTTTATCGTCACATTCCAAAGTTGCAGTATCGGGCATAGTTTGAAGGTTTAAGTCCAGTACTGCCTGCTATGTTTTACTGCAGGAGCTGTCCCGTATGATGTTACGAGCGCTCTACTTTCGGTTGATCGGCATCAGCGGTACCTTCGGGTCGGGGAAGCCCGGCCCCATGTACGCGAACATCAGCGACAGCGCCATATCGTCAATACGCTGGAAATCGGTTTTCGGCACCGTCTCCGGTTTGGGGTACGGCCAGTCCATCTGCCGGAAGGCCTGCCCGATCATTATCCCCGAGCCGTGCAGCTCGGTAGCCCGGGTGATGCAGTAGGCCAGAGCTGCCCCTCCGTCCTCGGACGGAATATTCCTTTCGTAGCCGGGCATACTTCGCATCTTGAATTTCCTTCGTAGTTCGGGGGATGGTGGGGGGACGCTTCGGGGGAAGCCGACACCCGCTGGGATGAAGGTGAAGACAGCCACGCCCGTGTCTGCTATCGGTCCCAGTTCCGCAGCCAGGGACATCATTATGGAGGTGGCTGCCGATTTTGCCGCGCAGTAGTTGCTTGGTCCCACCGGGTAGCGGAAAGCTGTTGACATGTACGTGACCACGCCGTGACGCCGTTCCTGCATTCCGGGTACAAAGAGCTGGATCCCAATAAGCGTACCGCGCGCCGCTATCTCGTACTGCCTGTCCATCTGATGGATAGTTGACTTCAAGATCGGCGCCCCGAGGGACATGGCCATGGCATTGTTAATCAGGATATCCACCTTCCCGAACGTATCGAAAGTCTTCTTGGCCATGGCCTTCATGGAGGTCTCGTTGGAAACGTCGGTCAATACGAACAGGGCGGTTCCGGGCTCATTCTCGCTGTTGATGAGTTCCTCGGCTGCCTTTCCGGGTTCCGGGGTTACATCGGCAATAACCACTTTTGCTCCCAACCACGCCAGACTTCTGGCCGTGCCCAGTCCCACATTGCCTGCCCCGCCGGTAACTACTGCTACCTCCCCAGCCAGTGCATTTCTCTTCAGGTTTGTCTTGTCCATTGCTAGTGGACCAACATCCAGTATCTTGTCCATATGAATACCTCCGCTGTGGTCAGACTTCATAAGTCAACCAAAACACCCAGATTCTAACATCTTTCGGGAATGAACGCCAAATAGAGGGTACTCAGGTTAAGACATTGGCTAAAGAAAGTAATCAAACCATCATGGTTCGGTAATTCATTTCATTATTGGCCGCCTAGAAGTCAAAAAGGGGAGCAGGCCAAGATACCGTTCCCGTTTACATTGTTAGAGTAGCATTGTATTATCAATGACCAGCTGGGTGTCGAGTTAGCATAGTCTTCTGGCTGGGGGTTCGACTCTGCGCGGTCTCCCCGTTCAATGAGTTAATATCATCCTTACTTGACCTAATTCTGTATTGTGAAAACCAGCTTAAAAGTTCCACCTATCGTACAGTACCGCCCACATTACTGGACTTGAACCAGTAAATTCTAATAAACTAGAGCGAATGTAGTAGAAAAAGTTCTGCCTGTTGATACCTCGGCTTCACCATTCTTTTGGGAGTAACATTTTCTTCAACATTGTTTGCCTCCTTAATAACAAAATCGGGAAATAGCCTTGTACGGACAAATGATTATATTATAATGGTCATAACATATATGTGGTAAAATCCAAAAACGGATAATTAGGTAAATCAACCCAGTAACTTACCTTACAGGCAATACATTTTACGGCTAATTGCATTTCGATATCCGTGATGAGACCCTGATAAAATATAGGGAGTAAAGAATGAAAGTAGTTAAAATGCATACTACGCTGCTGTCCCTGCCAATGAATCTGCCCATGTTCTTCGGAAATGCAAACCCCAGAATAAATCCGGTAATAGTGCAATTAATGACGGACGAAGGATTAGAGGGGTTTGGCCTTGCTTATGCTTTCAATAATTCCCAAGTAAATGCGCTCAAAGCCAGTATAGATGACCTTGAGGAAGTGGTGATTGGGCAGGATATTTCCCGCTGGGCTGCAACATGGAAAGACCTTCATACAGCCCTGAAACATGCAGGACAATGGGGTGGCTACGGGCTAAATGCCATTGGTGCAATTGATATAGCTTTCTGGGATCTACGGGCAAAAGCATTGAAGTTACCGCTAGCCCGCTTACTCGGCGGATTCAGAGACAAGGTACCAGCTTATGCCAGCAACTGGCTATGGGGCTTTCTGAGCATAGACGAGTTGCAGAAACAGGCTGCTTCCCTGGTCAAAGATGGCCACCGAGCCATGAAAATGAAGATGGGAGGTAAAACACATAAAGAAAATGTGGAAAGATTCAAGGCCATTCGCGAAGCGGTTGGTAATGACGTCAGCATAATGGTTGAGGGCCACTGGTCATGGACAGTATCGGAGGCCATCAGAATGGCACGGGCACTTGAGCCATTTAATCCTTATTGGCTGGAAGACCCGGTGGGACTTCATAATGGTGATATTTGCCTAGAGGACACAACTGCACTTGCCCAGATAGCTGCTGCTGTGGATGTACCGGTCGCTGCCGGCGAGACTTTTTCAACCAAGTACGGTTTCCGCCGTATCATTGAAGACAAGGCTGTAGATATAGTTATCGTTGATGTGTTACGTGCCGGCGGTATAACCGAGTGGATGAAAATCGCTGCTCTGATTGAAGCATATAACCTACCTGTAGTCAGTCACTGTCTCCATGATATTTCCGTACATATGATTGCGGGCATTCCCAACGGACTTATAGTTGAATATATGCCGTGGTGGGACATAATCTACAAAGAACCACCCCAGGTAATAGACGGCTATTTCGAGATATCAGACAAACCGGGGATAGGGCTTGAGCTAGACCCTGAGGTAATCAAAAAGCATAAAATAACCTAGCAGGGAACCACATAATGGCATGCCCCCACAAAGGATAGCACTTATAGAGTTGGAGTTATCGGGGGGCAGGTCACCCGCATTTATTCGGTAGCCTCGGTATGAACTTCGAAAATCTTGGAACTAGGTAAGAAATTGGAGTGGAGGAGAATCATGATAAAGTATGAAGAATATGATTGCCTGTTGAACCTGGCGAAAAAGAGGCGTACGGTCCGCCAGTTCAAACCTGACGCCGTGCCCGAAGGGTACATTGAGAAAATCATCGAAGTTGCGCGTTGGGCCCCGTCCGGTTTCCACACGCAGCCGTGGGAATTCGTTGTGGTAAAAAAGAAAGACGTAAGGGAGGCTATCATTGCCGCTCTTGACCGGTACGCTCCTCCCATCACCAATACTGACCCCGGTGGCGACCCCTCGGACGCTCCCCAGAGGAGCTTTCGCGATGCGCCAGTATTTATTATTCTACTGGCCGATTGGAGGGCAAAAGCGGGTCTACCCGGTCATCCAACGGAGATCGATATGCGGGTTAACAGCATCTATAGCTCCAGCCTGGCCAGTGCGTTTCTCTACCTGCACCTAGCGGCGGCGTCACTCGGGCTGACTTCACAATGGTACTCTGCCACGTCACGACCTGAGGCGGAACGGGAGATAAGAAGCATCATCGGCATTCCGGAGCCCATGACGATTTACGACATGATGGTACTCGGCTATCCGGCCGCCCCGCTAAAACCCAAGCAAGTCAGGGAACTCGCCGGAATGGTTCATTACGATGATTGCGGACCACAAAATTTCCGCACCGATGAACAGGTCCTCGCCGACTCGCGAAAAACCTGGGAATGGTGCATGTCCGAACACTTGAGATCCTGATTTCACTAAAAGGCTTGCTAACAGACAGTGACTAAACAAAACACAGGATCGTTGTTTCAGGGGTAGACCAACTCTCCCCCGTCTCCACCAGACATAACATTGGTTACCGTGGGAAATCCGGGAGCTTGTCCAGCATTGTATCGCCCTGTTTGTTCTTAACGTGGTGGCAACACGGGTATCAGAAGATAACATTCGTATTTGCCGCCGGTATAAATCGAATGTGTCCCTTTATTCACCGTGTCGGTGTGCCCGAAAGGTACCTCTACCCTCTCTCCCCCCCGATATATCCCCGAAATATCCAGTTTCAACGTCTCGCCTTTCCGGAACAGGGTGCTTGAGGGTAATACGGGGATTTCACATGGAACAATCTCACCCGGCCTCACTTTTTGGCCAGGGCCGACGACAGACTTCGGGTAAGGTTCCCATGGAGTAGACTTCTCCTGATCCAGTTCTCTATGGGAAAGCCGCAACCAGCCAAGTGCCATCGGCCATTTCCCCGGCACGTGGCAGTTGTCGAATAACACTTGATTGCCGTTACGATCGAGCTTCCTCACCGTAACGAAAAGATCCATGTCGTTCGACTCGTCAGGGGAAACCCATAACTTCAACTTCAGGTATCCGGTTAATTCAGTATCTTCCTCGAATGCAAAAACAAATTCCGCATTACCATCAGCCGAGTCGTAACTGACTTTGCTTTCCTGGCTATTTTTGCTAGATTTTAACCTGCGATCCGTAGCATCAAGATACAGTTTCCTGTATTCTGTTCGAGGAAGCGGGAATTCATCTTCCCACCGAACGGTATACTTATCAAGGGTTTCCCGCACTTCCAGCCGTATTCGAGGTAGGTCCAGTATCCTGTCGTCAATGCCCTTCAGGAAATGATCGAAGAACAGTTTTCTATACGTCCTTGCCTCCGATGCGTAGAATTCCGCCCATTTTTGCCGACCGTGGGTGTAAAGCCACTTGTGTTTGGAGGAGATTTTTCGAAATGCCCGGAAAGATCCTCGGGTATGAACACCGTGATCTGCCCAGGTGCCGCAAATAAGTACCGGTACCGTGATGTCGCCGAGGAATTCATCCTCTGCTTTTTCAACAGGTGCTGGTGGCTCCTCTTTTTCAGGCCCGGACCAGGCTGGATTACGGGCAGACATCGAATTAGTTATACGCCTGGTAAATTTTGTCTCTGGTATACCACCGGGAAACATTACGTCACGGTAAAAGTCAGTCATGGCTTCCCAGGGGTTAATCGCTTTGAGATGCGGGGGATTCAAGCCGGCTACCCGCCATTGTGAGAATGCCAGAATAGAAACACCGCTCAGACCTACATTTCCATTGCTCCACGCCTGTGTTCCGGCCCACTCGATGGCATCGTACATATCACGAGCCCATAGGCCCTGGTATATTAAAGCGTGCTCCCCCACGGCACCATCTAAGTCTGCGGTCGGCATGTGCCCCGGTGATCTGCCAAAGCCCCTCGGGTCAACGATGATCACTACATAATCGTGGGGGACCCAAAAAGCCGGGTCATTGGCCTCAAACGTTATCGACCCCGTTACGGTTGGGCTGTTTGGCTCATAGGTTACCTGCCAACCGAAATGTCTTTCTGCCCAAAACCCATCTTTGCCGAAGCCGGTAAAAGCCATTATAACGGGGTATTGTCCAGGTCTTTCAGGCCGGTAAATGTTGGCAGCCAGTTTCAAGCCATCGCGCATTGGTATGGGAACATCTTTTTCAAATTTAATGCCTAACATTTTTTCTGCCTCTCCTCATTAATTGGGGACCGCATTCATCATGGAACTACTGATTATCCGGAGTTTCGGTCTTGTAATTCGGGCATTTCACGAAGGCAGTACCTTTAATGCCACCTTTGCGTCTTTAGTCTAGGGGCGCTAAAGAGGGATGTCAAGAGAGGCTGTCAAACCAACTCAGCTATGTATTCAGGTGTAGACCAACTCTCCCCCGTCTCCACCATACAAACCTGCAGTGTATTAACATGCGCAGGGGGCCCAATTACACCAACAGGCAGGCTCTCAATGGTCAATGTTGAGACACAATGTTAGCAATAATATCCCTTTCACTTTAGCTTTGAGAAAGTGAAATTCACCATTGCACGAACATCAGGATGTCTGTGTTTTCATCGTAACATCAGCCGATAGCAGTGGTTACTATTGAACAATTTAAGCAAATGTGACCCATGAATCAGGTTTATTTAGTATTGACATTGTATATAAGAATATTATATTGTTCATACCACAATAACCATAAAGGAGGTAGACCAGATGCAAGCATATTGCGTACAGTGTCGTGCCAAGAAGGAAATGAAGGATGCCAAGGCCATAACCATGAAGAATGGCAAGCCGGCGACTCAGGGTGTATGCCCTACCTGTGGAACCAAGATGTTCAGGATAGGGAAGAGCTAGAGCAGATACTATAGATATCAGAAGTAGTATTTAAGAGGCTGGGTATCTTTATTAGATTTACCCAGCCTTTTTATATTACATTATACAAATTAACTGAACCTCCAGAACCCACGGTTGACAATTAGAAAAATGTAGCATATATTAAACTCAAAAATATGAATATCATATATGACAATATACTTCATGACATGGGTAATTCTGTACATATTGATGGAACCCATTAGGTAATACCCCGAATCTGAATTAATGACGAGGGGTTAATAATAAGAAATGGCAGAATAACTAAGTAAAAAAATACTTAGGAGGAGGGAAAAATGAAAAAGTTATTTCTAATCCCGTTAATCGTGATACTTGCTGCTAGCCTGGTTCTTGGCAGTTGTGCCGAGCCAGAGCCGGCGCCAGCACCAGCACCAGCACCCACGCCGGCACCAGAACCAGAGCCGGAACCAACGCCGGAACCAACGCCGGAACCAACGCCGACACCGGAACCAGAACCAGCCCCGGCGGGTCCAACCGGCACGTTGCGTGTCACCACTCCTGCCTGGATAGAAACTATGGACCCGAACCTCCAGACCACCTTTGAATACGCGCTATACGAACACCTGATAGGCACTGACGTGGATGGTAGCTTTGTTGGCGAACTGGCCACAGACTGGTCGTTAAGCGAAGATGGATTGACCTGGACATTTAATATCCGGGAAGGCGTAACATTCCACAACGGTGATCCTTTCACTTCTGCCGATGCCAAATTCAGCATCGAGCGTATCATGGAAGAAGGCTCGATGTCGCCATGGATCGGCGAGTATGCCGACACCATTGCTTCCATGGAGACACCGGATGACTACACGCTGTTGATTAACTGCAATTTCGTCAACTATTTCTTCTATGCTTCCATCTGGGGATGCCCCATGGTACCGAAGAACTATATCGAGGAGCACGGTTCCGAATATTTCAATGAGCATCCCGTAGGAACGTCGCCGTGGAAGTTCGTTGAGCTCGTTCCGGGCGTCAGCATTGAATTTGAGGCAGTACCCAACCACTGGCGCATCACGCCGGAATTCGCCAGCCTGATAGTCGAGCTGGTGCCGGAGTCGAGTACCGCCCTGGCCAAGCTCAAAAACGGGGAGGTTGATATTGTCCTGGTCAGCAGCGATGAAGCTCTTGACATAGAGGCTGAAGGTTATGAACTGCGTACCCTGGGGAATCCTAGCGTGCCGATGATAGCCATGTTGGGTACCTGGGCTACTGAAGGGCCGCTGTCGGATTTACGGGTTCGCAAGGCTCTGTCGCTCGCGA
>JAUWGD010000010.1 GCA_030606585.1 Dehalococcoidales bacterium
TATTATATATGAGAGAGAGGAATTGGCGTTGATTCGTATAGAGGTCTCGGTAAAGGAAGGATTCACCGACCCCCAGGCGGAGGCGCTGGAAAAGGATATCCTAGACCTTGGCATTAAAACGGTACAGCGTGTCCGGGTCAGCAATGTTTACCTTCTTGAAGGCAAAATCGCCGAAAAAGAAGTGCTCAAAATTTGCCGGGAGCTGCTGGCCGACCCCATCGTAGAAGAGTATTCGTACCAGGAAACACCACCCCCCACCGACGCCCGTCTCGTCGAGGTTGCTTATAATCCCGGTGTCATGGACCCCGTCATGGATAGCGTCAGAAAGGGAATCGAAGACCTCGGCATCACCAGCGTCACCGCGGTACGCACCACCAGGAAGTACCTGCTATGGGGCGATTTCCCCGCTGATACTCTCCAGTCCATCTGCGATAAACTGCTGGTCAACAGCGTCGTCCAGCACATCGTCGCCAAAGAAGAGGCAGTGGCGCTGCCGCCGGCGACCTACCAGTTCTCTCTGGACTCTATCGACATCGACAGTATGGACGACAATGCCCTGATGGCGTTAAGCAAGGACAGGTTCTGGCTGAATCTGAAAGAGATGAGGATAATCCAGGACTACTTCCGCAAATTGGGCCGTAAACCGACCGATATTGAGTTGGAGACGCTGGCGCAAACGTGGTCGGAGCACTGTATTCACAAGACCTTCAAGGCTAAAATCCAGCTCGGCGACCAGACCATCGATAACCTGATGAAAAGCACCGTTATGAGAGTTACCGAGGAGCTGAACAAGCCCTGGTGCCTCTCGGTATTTAAAGATAATGCCGGCGCTATCGATTTCGACGGTCGCTACGCCATCTGCTTCAAGGTAGAAACGCATAATCACCCCTCGGCGGTGGAGCCGTACGGCGGGGCGGCGACAGGCATCGGGGGAGTGATACGCGACCCCCTGGGTACGGGACTGGGCGCCAAACCGATTTTAAACACAGATGTCTTTTGCTTCGGTCCGCCCGACCTGCCTCATGATGACCTTCCCAAAGGAGTACTGCATCCGCGCCGTATTTTCAAGGGCGTCCGCGCCGGCGTGGCCGACTACGGCAACCGCATGGGCATCGCCACTTCCAACGGGGCTATCGTCTTCGACGAGCGTTACGTAGGCAACCCTCTGGTCTATTGCGGCACGGTGGGACTGATGCCGAAGGACATGACACAGAAGGGTCAGCAAAAGCCCGGCGACCTTGTCGTGGTGGTGGGAGGCAAGACGGGGCGCGACGGCATCCATGGGGTAACATTTGCATCGGGTGAGCTTAACAAAGAGTCCGAGACCATCTCGTCCAGTTCGGTGCAAATCGGCAATCCGATTGTCGAGAAGAAAGCCCTGGACGCCATCCTCAAGGCGCGTGACCTGGGCCTGTACTGCCGTATTACCGACTGCGGCGGGGGCGGGCTTTCCTCGGCGGTGGGTGAAACCGGCGAAGAAACCGGCGTCCGCGTCGACCTTGAGAAAGTGCCGCTGAAATACGCCGGGCTGTCCTATTTTGAAATATGGGTCTCAGAGTCGCAGGAACGCATGCTGCTGGCCGTCCCGCCGGATAAAATCGAGCAAATCCTCACCCTTTTCCGGAACGAGGACGTTGAAGCCACCGTTATCGGCGAATACACCGATACGAAACGGCTCGAACTATACTATCAGGGCAACCTGGTCGGCGACCTCGATATGGCTTTCCTGCACGGTGGGCTTCCCCAGCTGGAAAGCGTAGCTTCGTGGCAGCTGCCGCAGCACCCCGAGCCGGACTTTCCCCCAACCCCCGAGCTTACGGAAGACCTGAAAAAGATACTCGGCTCCTGGAACGTCTGCTCCAAGGAATGGGTCATCCGCCAGTACGACCACGAGGTGCAGGGCTCCAGCGTGTTAAAACCCCTCGTCGGCGCAGCTAATGACGGCCCCGGCGATGCCGCCGTTATCCAGCCCCTGTCCGATTCCAAGAAGGGTATTATCGTATCCAACGGCATCAACCCGAAGTACGGGGACATCGATACCTACTGGATGGCCGCCTCGGCCATTGACGAAGCTCTGCGGCAAATTATCGCTGTTGGCGGCAGCCTAGAGCAGGTAGCCTTGCTCGATAATTTCTGCTGGGGCAACCCGGAAAAGCCCGACCGACTCGGCTCACTGGTGCGGGCGGCGCAGGCCTGCTACGATATTGCCATCGTCTACGGCACGCCTTTTATATCCGGCAAGGACAGCCTCTATAACGAGTACGAAACGGGCCAGGAAAGCATCTGTATCCCACCGACGCTCTTGATTTCCGCCATGGCTGTTACGGACGATGCCGGCAAATCCGTTTCCATGGACTGCAAGCAATCGGGCAACCTGATTTATATCATCGGTGATACATATAAAGAGCTGGGCGGTTCGCATTACTACACCATAAAAGGCTATATCGGCAATAGCGTGCCCAGGGTTTATCCCGAAAAAGGTAAGAAGCTCATGAATGCCCTGTCCGGAGCTACGGCTAAAGGCTTAATTAAAGCCTGCCACGACCTCAGCGAGGGGGGCATCGGGGTGGCGGCGGCGGAGATGGCTTTCGCCGGGGGACTCGGCATGACCGTTAATCTCAAGAATGTCCCGATGGCGGAGTCGATAGAGCGTGACGACTTTATCCTGTTCTCGGAATCTAATACCCGCTTCCTGGCCGAGGTAGCCCCCGGCGACAAAGGGGAATTCGAGAAGATGATGTCCGGCATCGCTTTCGCGGAAATCGGGCGGGTAACGGACAACAATAAATTCGAGGTTTATGGACTAAACGGCAAATCAGTCCTTAACGCTAATATCGCCGAACTGAAAGAAGCGTGGCAAAAACCGCTAAGGTGGTAATTTTTATATATCAGAAGGTATAAATATACTATTTCGGGCTAATTGCGTAAATGTAGAAAATCTCAAGCCGGAAGGTACAGAATGGCTAAAGTGAAAGTATTAATGCTGCGGGCTCCCGGGACGAACTGCGATTTAGAGACGCAGGTAGCCTACGAGATGGCCGGGGCCGAGGTCGATTCGGCGCTGGCGACCGAGTTGTTCCGGGGCGAGAAACTCCTGGCGGACTACCAGATACTGGTTATCCCGGGCGGGTTCACCTACGGCGACGATATTTCCGCCGGTAAAATCTTTGCCAATGAAATTAAACTGAGGCTGGGAGAAGATATCAAGAGGTTTGTCGACGCCGGCAAGCTGGTTATGGGTGTCTGCAACGGTTTTCAGGTCCTGGTGAAAACGGGAATTCTCCCCGGTATCAATGGAAAGACCGCCCAGCCGGTAACGCTGACTACCAACGACTCCGGTAATTTCGAGTGCCGCTGGGTGTACCTCAAGGTGAATGAAAAAAGCCCCTGCGTCTTCACGCGTGGTATCAGGAGCCTGTATATCCCGGTTAATCACGGGGAGGGAAAGCTGGTGGCGGAGCCCGGCGTGGCCGAACAGCTGAATGTGGTCGTCCAGTACGCCGACGAAAATGGAGACACGGAGGCGGGCTACCCGTATAATCCGAACGGCTCCTTAAGGAATATTGCCGGTATCTGCGATGCGTCCGGGCGTATCTTCGCCCTGATGCCCCACCCGGAACGCTTCATCCGCTGGACGCAGCACCCCCGCTGGACAAGAGAAGCACCGCGGGAAACAGGCGACGGCTTACAGGTATTTATTAACGCCGTAGCCTGGGTAAAGGGTACGTAACCCGCGCTCCCCGTATTGAAAAGGACGCACGCGCATATTCCCTGTGAAGTGGAAAGAGTAAATGGTGTGTATTTCTATGAACTTAGCGTCGGTTGAAAGTTAATCTCCGTCGACACCCTGTTCTTTAATATAATCAATAGCGTCCTGAATGGTCACTATCTTCTCAGCGGCCTCATCCGGTATCTCGACTTTCCGGTCCGAAGTGCTGAACGCCTCTTCCAGAGACATAATAAGTTCCACCAGGTCCAGCGAATCTGCGCCTAAATCTTCAACAAAACTAGCTGTGGGCACCACATCTTTTGCATCAGCGCCAAGCTGCTCCACAACTATGTCTTTAATTTTATCAAAGATGGTTGCCACTTTGCCCCCCTTTAGTAAAGCTTTCTACCGGCTGGTCAGCGTACTTACCGACCCCAGAACACCGTTGATAAATTTAGCCGAGTTCTCACTCCCGAAAGTCTTTGCCAGCTCAACCGCTTCATTTACGGCTACTTTTACCGGTACCTTATTATCAAATAAAATCTCAAAGATTGCAAGTCTGAGAATATTACGGTCTACCATCGCTAACTGTTCCACCGGCCAGGCCGGGGCAAACCTCTGAATATTGCCGTCGATTTCGTCCTTGTTGCCGACGGTGCCGTTTACCAGCTCGCGGACAAAGGCACTGTTTTCCTCGGAAAAGTCCGCTTCGGACAGAAGGCGTTTTAGCACCGTCTCGGGTCGCCGTGCCACGGAGTCAATCTCATATAGTGCCTGCAGGGCAATAATTCTGGCTTTATGTCTTGTCCCTGTCATGTTTTTTAACGTCCTGAGCACATATTATAGCATAACAGGGAGCGGTCGAGAAACAGGCTGGAAAGGGTGAGGGGTTAGGCAAAACGATGATATTAATGCTAACATAGAAGATAATAACAATCAGGCATAGAGTTCCGGTTAAATAAGGCTTTTCCCCGGAGGGAAAGGAGATGAGATGGCGCGAGATGCTATTGTAGCCGAAGAACTGACCTACCGGTACGGTGAATTAACCGCCGTAGACCACATCAGCTTCAATGTCGCCGAAAGCGAAATATTGGGTTTTCTCGGCCCCAACGGCGCCGGTAAGACAACAGCCTTCAAGATGCTGACCGGGCAGCTCAAGCCCAAAGGCGGACAGGCCAGGCTGCTCGGCATGGATGTCACGAAGAACGTCGAAAAGGTGCAGGGTGAAATTGGCGTCTGCTTTGAAACGACGAATCTCTACGAACAGATGAGTGCCCTGGAAAACCTCAACCTGTTCGCCCGCCTGTTCGGCATGCGTTCGTTCGACGGCAATGCCCTGCTGGAACGGGTGGGCCTGGGCGGACGGGGCAAGGACAGGGTGGAGACATACTCCAAGGGTATGAAGCAACGCCTCATGGTAGCCAGGTCTATACTCAACAGCCCCCGCGTCCTCTTCCTCGATGAACCCACCGCCGGACTCGACCCCACCTCTTCCGAAACGATAAGGAATATTATCCTCGAAGAACGCGAGCGGGGTGCCACCGTGTTTCTCACCACCCACGACATGCTGGAGGCCGATAAGCTCTCCGACCGGGTAGCCTTCATGAACCAGGGTAAAATCGTCGCGCTGGATACTCCCCACCAGCTCAAGCAGCAACACGGCAAGCGGGCGCTCAAGGCCAAGGTCGCCGGGGATGACGGCGGACTTGAGGACCGTGAAATAAATCTGGACACCCCGGAGACGCCTGAGGCCGTCCGGAAACTCTTTTCACAGGAAAAAGTAATCACCATCCACAGTGAAGAAGCCACCCTGGAAGATATCTTCATCAGCCTAACGGGCCGGGGGCTTGTGTAGTGAACTGGCGCATTATCGGCACCCTCGTTGCCAAAGACTTCTCCCTCTTCTTCAGGAATAAGCTGTTCGCAGCCCTGACGGCTATCGCTTTCATTTTCTACATCATCGTCTACTTTGTCATGCCGGGCACGGTCAATGAAAATCTTGAAATTGGGCTGTACTCACCGGTAATTCTCCCGGCCTTCACGGGGATGCAGGAAGAGGGCCTGGAAGTAGAAACGGTAGCGTCCGAGGACGCCCTGAAAGAAGGTGTCATTGAGGGCAGGTACGTAGCCGGAGTATCGCTGCCGGCGGACATGATGGAAAAACTGGCTTCCCAACAAAAACCCACCATCAGTCTTTATTTCACGCCTGATGTGCCGCAGGAGATGAAGGATACCGTCGCCCTGATTATCAGGGAACTGGCTTATCTCCAGACGGGGCAGCCTCTGAATATTGAAGTGACCGAGGAAATTCTGGGACCGGATATGACCGGCACGCCGATACCGCCGCGGGACAGGCTGCGACCCCTCCTCGCCATCATGATTCTCATGGTGGAAATGATGGGACTGGCTAACCTTCTATCCGAAGAGTTAGAACGGGGCACCGTACACGCCCTGCTGGTTACCCCGATGTCTATCAAAGAACTGTTTATCGCCAAAGGCATTACCGGCACCGGGCTTGCCTTCGGACAGTCGGTGCTGTTCATGCTGCTGGTCGGTGGTTTCGGCGGAGGGCCATTGATAATACTGATAGCCCTGCTGCTGGGAGCGGTGCTGGTCACCGGAGTCGCTTTTCTTATCTCATCCGTGAGCAAGGACTTCATGTCGGTGCTGGCCTGGAGTATTCCTGCGTTCATTATATTAATGGTGCCATCGTTCAGCATCCTGTTTCCCGGAGCGATTACGAACTGGGTAAAGATACTCCCATCCTATTACCTGGTCGATATCGTGCACCGGGTGGCCAACTTCGGCTCCGGCTGGGGTGATATCTGGCTCAATTTATTGATTCTCCTGGGATTCTGCCTGGTTATCACATGGCTCGGGATATTCTTTCTGAGGAGGAGAGTCCGATGAGTCTTAAACGAGTAGGCATACTCCTGGGTAAAGAATTCCTGCACGGCTCAAAAGGCTATATCTTCATTTTCTCCATTGTCGCCCCGATCGTCATCTCAGTGATGGTAAGCTTAATTTTCGGCACACTATTTACCGGAAAAGCCACGCTGGGAGTCCTGGATGAAGGCAACTCGCAATTTATACCCATGATTCAGAAGCTCGATACACTGAATATCAAGGAATATAACAGCACCCCGGAAATCAGGCAGGCAGTCGAGAGCGGCGCCGTCGATGTCGGTATCGCCCTTCCCGCGGATTTTGACAGCTCCGTCACGGGTGGCGGGAAGGCGGAAATCGAAGCATATATCTGGGGAGAAAGCCTGGCCAAGGACCGTTCCGTAATCGCCGTAACGATAACCAACCTTATCAGGGAGATGACCGGGCAGGAATCGCCGGTGGCTATAGTAGCTATTACACTGGGTGACGAGGTAAGCACCCCCTGGGGTGACCGGATGCTGCCGGTAATCGTCCTTGTGGCCGTATTTCTGGGCGGACTTATGCTGCCGGCAACCTTGATAATAAATGAAAAAGCGAAGAGGACGCTTGAAGCACTGATAGTAACGCCTACCAGTATCGGCGAAATTTTCACCGCCAAGGGGACGGTTGGTCTAATCGTAAGTATGTTCATGGGCGTCCTGATACTGGTAATAAATCAGGCTTTCGGCAGCGAACCGCTGCTGCTGGTCCTGGTGCTGGCACTGGGCGGCATAATGGCGGTCGAAATTGGTATGATACTCGGTATTCTGCTGAAAGACTTTACCGCGCTGTTTACCGTGTGGAAGACGGCCGGAATCATACTTTTCGCGCCGGTTTTTATCTATCTATTCCCCGAAATACCTACATGGATCGGCAGGATTTTCCCCACTTACTACATTATTCAGCCAATAGTGGATATCAGCCAGCTTGGCGGCGGCTGGTCCGAGATAGCCGTAAACGTCTTCGTTCTCATCGGGCTGAACATCATTCTGCTGGGGATAGTCGTTTCTATGCTGAGGAAGACACAGCGACTCTCCAGCTGAAGTCGGCGGTATTTTAAATTCCTTAAGCCATTTATATCCCGATTACTGACTGTACGGCATTTGACTTATCGGCACGGTTCGTGTATATATTTCATTGTATGGAATAGATTTGACGCTCTATCCGTAATATACTTTTGAATTAAGTTATTTAGCCTGAATAAGCTTGACATTTTAAAAGCTGAGTATATATAATTAGCTACCATTAGCCTCACGTAGCGTGCGTGACGCGTTTAACAATGTAGTAAGTATTATATCAAACCGTGGGATTGAATCCAGAGGGGAGGCCTGTTAATTGAGGTGATAGAACAGGGCAATACCGGTTACTTGCTTTTTGCCCTGTTTTGCGAGATTCTATAGAGAGAGCTTCATGTATTGGAGCACGGAAGCCACCTCGATGGACCACCCGTTAATCAATGTAACCGGAAATATCGGGGGCTTTGACCACAATTTTGTTCTATAAGTGAGCCACCGAAAATCCGTGAGAATAAAAAGGTGACATTGACTAAATAAAGGAGGCAAAAACCAATAATGAAGAAAAGCTTACTATTAATTACAATAGTCGCTATTGTCATCAGTGGAATGCTTATTAGCAGTTGCGCAGAACCCGAACCTGCGCCCGCGCCCGCGCCTGCTCCTGCGCCTGCTCCTGCTCCTGCTCCAGAACCAGAACCAGCTGGTCCCGTGGCACCGCCACCCCCCGGCGAATTTGCCGATGGTGAATACGGCGGCATCCTGAGAATTATTGCGCCATCCGGCCCGCAGGTGCTGGGCGGTTTCCGGGGAGGCCCCATGGACGTCGGCGCCCAGTTCCCGGCGCTCAACGCTCTTATGGACGCCACCGCCGACAGGACCAAGGGTATCGGCCTGGAGTCGTTCCTGTGCGAAAGCGTTGACGACGACGTCGAGAACAAGAAAATCGTCTTCCACCTGAGGCAGGGCGTCAAGTTCCATGACGGGACCGAGATGACGGCCGACGATTGCATCTGGGGCTATGAGCGAGCGATAGATGCGGGACGAATGCAGTACTTCAACTACTTCGAGGGAATCGATAAAATCGACGACTATACCTTCCAGATACGCTACAACGAGTACACCAACCAGCTCATACAGAGCTGGGGGTGGTTCTACCCGCGCTCCAAGGCAGCCTTCTTGGAAGGCACGGGCGGAAGCGATGACCCCGAGGTGCAGAACGAGTGGGCTTCAAGCCACATTGTCGCCACCGGTCCCTTCAAGCTGGTGGAGTACGTGCGTGACAGCCACCTGACGTGGACGAAGTTCGAGGACTACTGGAACGCACCCCTTCCCTATCTTGACGGTATCGAAGTCCGCTACATTCCCGACCCCGTAACCGCCAGGGCCATCATGGAGGCGGGAGAGGCAGACTACTGGACGGGTGCTCCCGCGCTGGACCAGATAGAAATGGTTGACGCCGGCTTCAAGAAGATAAGCGGCTGGGTCGGCCTGGTAGATAGCATCTGGCCCAACACCTCCGACCCCGAGTCCATCTGGAACGATGTCAAACTGCGTTACGCCCTGGATTACGCGCTGGACAAGCCAGCCATCGCCCAAGCCCTCGGGCGCGGCCTATACGTGCCCCTGATGCAGTTGGCACCTCCCGGCGAGTGGGGCTACGACCCGAACTACCCGGAGCGTGAATATAATCCGGATAGAGCCAGGACGCTTCTAGTCCAGGCCGGTTACCCCGACGGCATCAAGACGACGATGATAATCGGGAATAATCCTTTCGATCTTGATGCCGGCACGGCTATCAAGCAATATCTTGATGCCGTAGGCATTGAGGTCGAGCTTGATATCGCCGACCCCGGCCGGTTCTTCGGGACGGTCTGGGGCGCCGCGCAACCAGGCCTGTCATTCATGTGGTCCGGCATGGATATCACCCACCTGCTCACCTACATGCGCTGGTTCAGCACCGACCCGTTTACCGACCTGGTGTACCTGGCCCATACCGATGAACAGAGGGCGCTAGACGAGGAAGCCAAGGCCTATCCACACGCCGCCGAGCAGAAGGAAATAACCATGAGGATTTTTAAATACATGAACGACGGCGCCTGGCTGGTCCCGGTCTTACAGAGACCTTCGGCAGCGATGGCCCAACCCTGGGTCCACAGCCAGCAGTTCCAGCAGGGTTTCGTCCGCTGGCAGATAGAATATATCTGGATGGAAAAGCACTAAGTCACATGGTACAATAGCTAATGGGTGGTTCGCCCATATTGATGCAATACCTTCAAACGATGGCGAACCACCCAATAGCATAACCGGCAGCGCGAGTATAACGCGAATAAATACATAGAGAATATCTATACGTTGAGAGACCGCATATCCCGGCGCTGGTATTGCCGCAGTCCGGGGCAGTCAGGTGCGGGTTTATATCAGCCCGCATATTTACCAGAGTGAGGACTGAAGCTTGAGATGACCACATATATCATACGGCGATTGCTGATAGCGCTGGTTATCATCGTCATCGTGACGCTGATTGTTTTTTTCACCATACGCCTCCTGCCCGGTGACCCGCTGATTATCTTCCTCGGCAACCAGGCCATACAGGGGGGTATCTCACAGACGGAACTGGATAATCTCCGGGAGTTCTACGGGCTGAATGACCCCATCATGGTGCAATACGGCAACTGGGTATGGAGCATACTGCAGGGTGATTTAGGAACTTCTTTATATTATCACGAAGATGTCGGCGTGCTCATGGGTGACCGTTTCCCCATAACACTGCACCTGGGTGTGCTGGCATTTGTTATCAACATTATTGTTGGTGTGCTGATGGGGGTGGCTGCCGCTATCAGGCGGGGCACCTGGATAGACTCTGTTACCACCGCTCTGGCTAATATCGGCATATGTATCCCGGTTTTCTGGCTGGCGGTATTAATGATGTACTTTTTCGGCTTGCAGCTCGGCTGGCTGCCCATCGCCGGCTACACTTCCCCCTTTGAAGATTTCTGGTTGAACACGCAGCAGATAGTCATGCCGGTTTTCTGCATGGCCGTCACGATGATGGCGACTACGGCGCGTTTATCGCGGTCAAGCATGCTCGAGGTTACCCGCCAGGACTACATACGCACCGCCTGGTCCAAGGGCTTGAGGGAACGTACTATCATCGCCAGGCACGCTCTCAAGAACGGCCTCATCCCGGTAATTACCCTGCTGGGTATAGGTATCGGCATGGTTTTCGCCGGCTCGGTGTTCGTCGAGACCATCTTTGCCATCCCCGGTATCGGCAGGCTGCTGATAACCAGCATCTTCGCCCAGGACTATGTGGTTATCCAGTCGGGCACCCTGGTAATTGCCCTGATAATTCTTTTCTCCAATCTGGTCGTCGATATATCTTACGGCTGGCTCGACCCCAGGATTCGGTACGGCTAGGAGACTTTTTAGTATGACAGAAAGAAATACGACTGTTGATGAGTTTCAGGAAGCCCCACCGCGTATCAACGAATGGCGGCGCTTCTGGAGGGTATTCCTGCAGCGTAAGATAGTAATTTTCGGTCTTGTCGTATTATTTTTACTGGTATTTTCCGCAATCTTCGCCGATTTGATAGTCCCCTACGACCCGTACATAGGAGTCATGGCGGATTCGCTGGAGTCACCGAACAGTACCTACTGGCTGGGCACGGATATCCAGGGCAGGGACACGTTGAGCCGTCTTATCTTCGGCACAAGGACGGCCCTGATGGTGGGCTTCATAACGGTGGGGATTGCCGGCATTGCCGGTGTTACGCTGGGGTTAATGGCCGGGTACTTCGGCGGTATTATCAGTATGGTTATTATGAGGATAATGGACGCACTCATGTGCTTCCCGATGTTGATACTGGCTATGCTTTTTGCAGCCGTACTCGGCGGCGGTATCCAGAATGTTATCATCGCCCTGAGCATCGCCACGGTACCCGGATACGCCAGGGTAATGAACGGGCTGACTATGAGCATAAGGGAGAACGATTATATTATGGCCGAGCGTGCCATGGGTTCCAGCAACGCACGCATTATGCTGAGTCATATTTTACCGAATTCCCTACCTCCCATGATTGTGCTTGTAACGCTTCAGCTGGGAATGATTATCATGTCCGAGGCTGCCCTCAGCTTCCTGGGAATCGGCATCAAGCCTCCGGGTGCAGCCTGGGGCGCCATGGTCGCCGACGGTTACCGGTATCTGACGTATACTCCGGCACTTTCCTTCGCACCCGGTATCGCTATTATGCTGGTCGTCTTCGCCTTCAACATGGTGGGTGACGGCCTGCGGGATGCCCTCGACCCGCGGTTGAGGGGTATACTATAATGTGAGGAACAGAAATGGCTGAATTACTAAGAGTTAACAATCTGGTAACTCAATTCAAGACCGAGAGCGGCCTGGTTAAGGCCGTCGACGGCATCTCTTATTATATTGACGAGCAGGAAATAATCGGTCTCGTAGGCGAGAGCGGCTGCGGTAAGTCCGTCAGCCAGTTGTCCGTAATGCAGCTCATCAGCGCCCCGGGCGAGATCGCCGGCGGTGAGGTTATCTTCGAAGGCCAGAACCTTCTTAATTACCATGCCAATGGCCCTGAAATGCGTTCCATACGCGGCGCTAAAATCGCCATGATTTTCCAGGAACCCATGACCTCACTTAATCCGGTCCTGACCCTTGGCCGGCAGCTTACCGAAATGCTCCAGCTCCACCTGAAAATGAACGATGACGCCGCCCGCAAGAGAGCCGTCGAGCTCATGAGCATGGTGGGTATTCCCAGCGCGGAAAGCCGCATCGATGATTACCCCCACCACTTTTCCGGAGGTATGCGCCAGCGTATCATGATTGCCATGAGCCTTTCCTGTAACCCCAAAATAATCATCGCCGACGAGCCGACCACCTCCCTGGACGTGACCACACAGGCGCAGCTCATGGAGCTGATGAAGGATATGGTAGAGCGCTTCCATACATCACTGGTTATCGTCACTCACAACCTGGGTGTCGTCGCCCGTTACGCCCAGAGAATTTATATCATGTATGCCGGGCGTATCGTCGAGTCCGGCACTATCAAGGATATCTTCGGCACACCACGCCACCCCTATACCATCGGCCTTCTCAAGTGCATCCCCAGACTCGACGAGGAGGAAGGAACCAAGCTCGTACCTATCAATGGCCTGCCCCCCAACCTGATAAACATGCCATCTACTTGCGCCTTCCTGCCCAGGTGTTCCTACAGACTGGATAAATGCTCCCGGGAACCCTGGCCTCCGATGACTGCTATTGACGGCAACCACTATATCAGATGTTATGCTGATACCAAGGAGAAGTAAGTGAACTCAAAAAGTAATGATGCTATCTTGGACATCCAGGATTTGAAAATGTACTTCCCGGTTACCCGCGGCCTCCTGCGTAGAAAGGTCGCCGATGTTAAGGCGGTTGACGGCGTCACGTTTAAGCTTAAACAGGATGAAACCCTGGGCCTCGTGGGTGAAAGTGGCTGCGGTAAGACCACTGTCGGTCGCTGCGTCCTCGGCCTCTATAAACCTACCGGAGGTAAAATCTTCTTTGAAGACGAGGATATTGCCACGTTCTCAGAAAAGAAGCTGCGGGAAATCCGCAGCAAAATGGCCCTTATCTTCCAGGACCCTTATTCGTCTCTTGACCCACGCCAGAGTGCGGGGAGCATCGTCGGCGAACCACTGAAAATTCACCATCTGGTCTTGAGTAAGGGTGAATACCGCGACAAAGTGGATCAGCTATTCAGCATCGTCGGCCTCGACTCCTCCATGACCGACCGTTTCCCTCACGAGTTCTCCGGCGGCCAGCGACAGCGTATCGGCGTGGCGCGCGCTCTGGCCTGCGACCCCGACCTCATCGTCTGCGACGAGCCCATCTCCGCCCTGGACGTTTCCATTCAGGCCCAGATTATCAACCTGCTGGAAGAACTGCAGGGCAGCAGCAAGAAGTTGAGCTACCTCTTCATCGCTCACGACCTTTCCGTGGTAAAGCATATCTCCGACCGCGTGGCTGTAATGTACCTCGGACGTATTGTGGAAATATGCAGTTCAAAAGAGCTCTACGATAATCCGCTGCACCCCTACACCAGGGCCCTGCTCTCGGCAATTCCGATACCCGATCCCTTCGTTGAGGAAACCCGCGAGCGTATTATCCTTAAGGGTGAAGTCCCCAGCCCCCTGAATCCACCACCGGGTTGCTCTTTCCACCCCCGCTGTTTCATGGCTATACCTGAGTGCAGCCAGGCCTTACCCCCGTTACGCGATATCGGTGACGGCCATGAAGTAGCCTGCATCCGGGTGTAACCGTACCCGGTATATCCTGAAAAATCGGATATATCTGACCTGTAGCGCGTTCCGTCAGATTTTAAGTCGCATACCCTCATGCGCCACGGCGATGGGAATATCCAGCCTTCCAGCCACTGCCGATATTTCTTTTTTAGTTATCGACTCAAGGCTGATATCCATGTGCACCACTATTACCTGGGGCAGGTAGCCTTTTAGTTCCCGGAAGCTGACTAACTCCTGCTCGAGCATGTGCGGAGTGAGATGGCTTGTTTCTCTGGCAAATAACTCACATTCGTCAGGCAGGGTAACTTCAATTATCAATAGCTGCGGAGATACATGCCGCCAGCAGTCTGATAATCCCGACCCGGTATCTCCCGTGTAGAAAATAGCCTTCCCCTGATCATCACTAATCTGATAACCAACGGTGGTGCCGAAATGGTTTACCGGTACAGCCAGGATATTGTGACCGTCAATGAGCTGCGGTTCTAACGGCTTAATAATGTTAAAATGAACAGTTGGTTTTGTCTCGGGTATTTTCTGGAATTGAGGGTAAATTTCCCCGTTCAGCAGGTTGGTTTCAATAATATCACGGACCACAGCCGTGGAATATACCTGGATACTAGCGCCGCACCGGAAAAGATTCAGGGCGATCCCGGGGATATCCCGTATATGGTCAAAGTGTTGATGCGTTAATACAACCGCATTTAGTTTCCGTTGCTCCTCAATAGAAAGGCTTGATGTCAGGCTCCCGGCTTCAATAGCCAGGGTGTCATTGATGAGAAAGCAGACGCAGCTGGTAGTTAGTGATTCGCAGTTGTGCGCGCCAAGAATACGAATATCCACTCTATTCTCCTGCATTCTCCTTTTAACTGGTTCGGTATATTTCTCACCAGGTCTTGCTCAGGGCGATTAGCTGATGACTATTTACCGGCATTAATACTAATTCCAGATGAAAAAGCTTTTACGGCGACAGGGCAGAACTGATCGCCGGAACACCTCTTTAATTCCTTGATTGCCTGATCAACGGTCATAGCCGCACGATATGAACGGTCGGTAGTCATGCTATCAAAAGCGTCAGCCACAGCTATTATACGAGCCCCGAGCGGTAACGCATCACCCTTAAGTCCGGTAGGATAACCTTTTCCGTCAAACCTTTCATGGTGGTATAGCACAAGCTCACTTGCCTTTTCCAGGAATGAAATTCCCCTTAACAAGTTAGCTCCGATGGTGGAGTGTTCTTGTATTATCTCCCACTCGGCTTCGGTTAGAGAGCCGGGTTTATTCAGTATAGTGGTGTCAATGGATATTTTACCGATATCATGGAGGATACCCGCATATTCCAGGGTTTCCATCTCCTCAGGGGACAGCGAGAGGTTAGCGCCGGTCAGTAAAGCGTATTCCATAACCCGCTGGGAATGTCCGCGTGTATACGGGTCTTTCGCATCAATGGTTGCCGCCAGGGTTTTGATAGTGGTTTTATAGGCATCAAGCACGGTCTGGTGCAGCTTGGTATTTTCAATCGCCATAGCGGCCGTATTGGCTACCGAAATAACGGCGTCCATGTCCTGGTCCTCGAATTGGCTACCATCCAGTTTATTCAGTACTTCTATCACACCGAGGATTTTCCGGTGTACCGCCAGCGGCGCACAGACAAGAGATTTCGTGCTAAAGCCGGTGTAATCATCAATCATTTTATGAAAATTCTCGCTGCGGCTAACGTCATTCACAATCAATGGCTCTCCCGTGCGGGCAACCTGTCCGGCAATACCATACTGAGTACTTAGTTTCACTTGCCGCAGCGCTTTGCCTACCGGACCCGAGGCAACCTCGAAGTATAGCTCCTGGTCGTTGTCCCTGAACAGCAGTATTGAGGCCGCCGAGGCGTTAAGAGTCTTCTGGGTCATTTTTATAACCTGTTCCAGCATCTGTGCCATACGCGGAACCGACCCGATCTTCTTACTTACCTCGTAAATCAGGTCCAACCGCGCCTTATTCTCTTTTTCCACGCGACCGGGCACTACTGATGCGGGTTGTGATTTATCCAGGCTAGATACCATTGACTATTTCCTCGCTTTCGAATCCTGCATGATACACTAGGTTAAAGCTTCTACGGGTTTAAGACTCCGAAATAGCTCTTTGTTTTTATCCGGTAACCTTTCAAACTCTTCTTTGGCTACCCACACCAACTCATTATTACCCACTCCACGAATGGAAACATACTTGGGTACAAAGAGCTGGCGGTATTCGGCGGGCATGTGCTCTCGGACCTGAAAACCGCGGTGGGGGAAGCAAAACGATAAGGTGCCTACCCGTGATAACCTGGAGGCGTTATTTATACAATGACCGACATAATCATTACCGTTACCCACACTGAAGACCTTACCCCGGGCTATGCCGCACCTGAGAATACTCGGTGGTTTATTTACGGCCATGCTCATCTGGGGGTAGAATTCACGCCTGTAGGCGCGGCAAATTTCATGAAGCGTGGCTGCTATCCTGCAAACCTGGCCTTCCGTCATCCCTCTGGCATTCCAGATAAGCAGGAGCCCGTCCCCCAGAAACTTCACCAGGGTGGGAAAGTCCGCCCAAAACGCATTATGGTTATCGTAATCGGTTTCAGTCAGCCCTTTCCTGACACTGTTGAAAAACCACTCCAGAAAATCGTTGAGAAATTTTGGAATGGCGAGATACGAGTCCACCTGGTTGCAGAAAGTCGTAAAGCCGGTGAGGTCAAATACGGCGGCTATCGCCTCCTTTTCCTGGCAGGGTGAACTGATATCACCGAGCTCCAGCAGTGAGGGATTAAACCTTCTAATAAGTTCATCATTAACCAGTTTTATTCCGTTTTGCTGCTTCTTGACAGTCTGGGTTCTCGGTCTGGGGGCTTTTACTCTTCTTACTATTATTCTTTTCATCGTGTAAATAGTAATTCAGGTATGATAAACAAATCATAAACATAGCCGAGACGTGTCTAAACATTCCGTTAACAATCGGAAGCTAAGGCTCATAATCCGTCTTCTTTTTAAATTATGAATCACAGAAGATTCGTGAAAGTTCTGTTTGCTTTTAGTTGGTGGTGGTTTTATAATATTTTATGACTGTTCTTTCTTTGTAAGAAGTAACATATTTATGGAAAGCTATTGACGAAGTGAGAAAAACCTGCTATCATATATTGGGGGGAATGCGGCAACCGTTTACCGCATTTATTTGTATCGAGGACGTCCGATGAAAAAGGTATATGTTAAACAGGATGTATGTATCGGCTGCGGTCTCTGCGAGGTCTATTGCCGGTTAAAGCATTCCAGGTCGAAAGACCTGATTAAAGCCTATAAAAAAGAAACGCCCCGGCCTCTGTCGAGACTCCGGGTAGATGAAAGCGGAATCGTATCCTTCTCGGTGCGGTGCCAGCACTGCGACGATGCGCCGTGTATCCGGGCATGCCTGACCGGCGCCCTATCGCGCGACCCTTCGACATCCCTGGTCGTGGTAGATGAAGAACGCTGTATCGGTTGCGGTACCTGCGCCCTGGCCTGCCCGCTGGGCGTGCCGAAGCTGGATACCTCGCAGAAGAAGATGGTCAAGTGCGACCTCTGTCAGGATGAAGAATTACCGGTGTGCGTCGCCAATTGCCCGAACGAGGCACTGGTCTATGCGGATGTGCCGGATGAGATTCTTAAAATCGGTCAGGTGACAACGTAATGGCAGCAACCAGGAAAATTAAATACTTGATTATCGGGAACTCGGCCGGCGGTATCGGTGCCGCCGAGGCTATTCGCGAGGTAGATAAGACCGGGACTATCACCATAGTCTCCGACGAACCCTACCCGGCTTATTCGAGGCCGCTTATTTCCGAGTACCTGGCCCTCCCCTGCCCCGTCGAGAAAATGGCTTACCGCCAGCCCGATTTCTACGAGAAGAATAATATTAAGACCCTTCTCGGCGAGGGAGTTGTCCAGGTCAACCCGGACAAGCATACGGTTAAGCTGGAAAACGGGACAACGCTGGGCTGGCAGAAACTGCTGCTGGCTACCGGCGGCACACCCATTTTCCCCGAGATGGAAGGCAACCGGCTGAAGGGCGTCTTTACCTTTAACAAGCTTGACGACGCCAAAGCTATCGATGGTTTCCTGAATCAACACCGGGGCAGAGTAAGAGCCGTGGTCATCGGGGGTGGACTGATAGGTGCCAGCGTTACCGAAGCCCTGCTCAAGCGGAACGTCGAGGTTACCATCGTCGAAATGAAGGACTGGGTCCTCAATACGATACTTGACGAAGAAGCATCCGTCTTTGAGGCGCAGGCCCTGGTACATGCCGGTACCAATATCATCACCGGACACACCCCTGAAAAAATCAACAGCTACCTGCCCGGTGAAGTCAGCGGCGTCACTCTCGACGACGGACGTGTCCTGCCCTGCGAAATGGTCGTTATCGCCATCGGCGTACGACCTCGTCTGGAAGTCGTTTCCAAAAGCGGTATCAAGATAAACCGTGGCATCGTCGTCGACCGCCGCATGGCGACGTCCGCGCCTGATATCTATGCCTGCGGCGATGCCGCCGAAGCTCACGATTTCGTTTACGGTGAAAACCGGCTCACCCCGGTCTGGCCGAACGCTTATGAAGGGGGCAGGGCCGCCGGCCTCAATATGGCGGGTAAACCGACGGAATACCAAGGCGGGACCGCCATGAACGCCCTGAAGTATTTCGGCGTGTATATTGCCTCGGCCGGACTGGTAACACCACCCAATGACAGCTACCAGACTCTGATAAACAGGTATGACGGTATTTACAGGAAGGTGATAATTAAAAAAGGCAAATTAGCCGGGATGGTCTTTGCCGGTGATATTGAGAAGTCGGGCATCGTCTACAATCTGATGAAAGATGGAGTTAATGTCAGAAAGTTTAAAGAAGTCCTCGTCGCCGACGATTTCGGGCTGGCTTCACTGCCGGAATCAATCTGGAAAGACCGGCTGGAAAGCTCGCCTCCGGAAGGGGTTCCGGTGGTAACCTCTATTGAAGAGCCGGAGGAACTGGTCATCGGTGACTAGTATTGTTTCCCGAAAGGAACGGGCATGAAAGACCTGAGACAGTTAAATAACTCATATGGTGATGACAAGGTAATCGACGCCTGTGCAATATTCGGCGCCATGGACACGGCCGGGAAGAGGTTCTCCGGGGAGAGCGTCATTAAAGCAATCGCCAATATGCACGACCGCGGCAACGGACTGGGCGGAGGCTTTGCGGTCTACGGCCTTTACCCCGAGCATGCCGACCACTATGCCTTTCATATCATGTTTCTCGATAATAAAGATAAACAGGAGACGGAAGAATTCCTGAGTAAAAACTTTACCGTTATCCGCGATGAAGAAGTGCCCACCCGGCCGACACCGGCGATTAAGAATGCCCCGCTGGTATGGCGTTACTTCCTCGACGTGCCGCAAAATCTGCCGGAGAAACTTTCGGTCGACGATTATATCGTGGCTAAGGTCATGGAGATAAATACCGGCAATAACGATAGTTTCGTTTTTTCCAGCGGCAAGAACATGGCCGTATTTAAAGGCGTGGGTTACCCCGAAGAGCTGGCCGAATACTTCCGACTGGAAGAGTACCAGGGCTATCTCTGGACGGCGCACGGAAGGTTCCCAACCAATACGGTGGCCTGGTGGGGAGGGGCGCACCCGTTTTCGATTCTGGACTGGACGGTGATTCATAACGGCGAAATCTCATCCTACGGGATAAACCGCCGCTTCCTGGAGCAGTACGGCTACCAGTGCACCATGCAGACCGATACCGAAGTTATCGCCTATGCCGTCGACCTGCTCATGCGTAAACATAACCTGCCGTGGGAAATAACCGCCAAAGTAGTGGCGGCACCCTTCTGGGACGCAATCGAACGCATGCCGGCGAAAGAGCAAAATCTCATGAGGGCATTGCGCCAGGTATACAGCAGCCTGCTCCTGAATGGACCTTTTGCCGTAGTTATCGCCCGTCAGGGCGAAATGATAGGGCTGACCGACCGCATCAGGCTGCGGCCGCTGACCGTCGGGGAGAAGGGCGATATGCTCTACCTTTCGTCCGAGGAGTCGGCCATACGGCTGATATGCCCCGACCTTGATAAAGCCTGGATTCCCATGGGCGGCGAGCCGGTCATCGGCCGGCTTAAAAAAGAGCCCCATCCACAAGATATAACTGGCGGGGAGAAGATATCAGCCGGGAAGCCGGTATAATACGATGAAGACTTATAGCGCACCAAAATTTAAAATAATCAGAGATAAAGACCGGTGTATTCAGTGTCAGGTCTGTGTCAACCAGTGCAGCTTCGGCGTGAACTACTACGACGAAGAAGACGACGAGGTAAGAAGCTGCGAGGAAAATTGTGTCGGCTGCCAGCGCTGCGTGCTCTTTTGCCCTACCCGGGCATTAACTATCAGCTATAGCCCGCTGGACTACCGCGGTAATTATAACTGGCGCGCCGATATTATCGAGGACATTAACAAGCAGGCAGAGACCGGGGGCATGTTATTAACCGGCATGGGCGATGACAAGGGCCAGCGCATTTACTGGGACCATCTGTTGCTCAATGCCAGCCAGGTGACCAATCCCTCCATCGACCCCCTGCGCGAGCCGATGGAGCTGGCTACTTACCTGGGGAGTAAACCCGACCGACTGGAAGTCGAACCGGACTCGTTCGATTTAAAAACGCAGTTATCGCCGCTGGTCAGGGTGGAAGTGCCGGTGCTGTTCGCCGCCATGTCGTACGGGGCGGTGAGCCTTAACGTACATGAATCCCTCGCCCGGGCGGCTACCGAGATGGGCACATTGTGGAACACCGGCGAAGGCGGTTTACACCCCAGCCTGTATAAATACGGAGACAACACCATCGTCCAGGTAGCATCGGGACGTTTCGGCGTTCATGCCGATTACCTCGATGCGGCCAGAGTAGTTGAAATAAAGATCGGCCAGGGAGCCAAGCCGGGTATCGGCGGGCACCTTCCCGGAGAGAAAGTAAGCGCGGACGTATCACTCACGCGTATGATTCCCGAAGGGACCGACGCCATCTCGCCGGCCCCCCAGCATGATATCTACTCCATTGAGGACCTGGCGCAGCTTATCTATGCCTTGAAGGAAGCTACGAATTATACCAAGCCGATATCGGTAAAGATTGCCGCCGTCCATAATTCCGCCGCCATCGCCAGCGGCATCGTCAGAGGCGGCGCCGATATCGTCGTTCTCGACGGACTGCGCGGGGCTACCGGCGCCGCACCCAAGGTCATCCGCGATAACGTCGGTATTCCCATCGAACTGGCTCTGGCCTCGGTGGACAGCCGGCTGAGGCAGGAAGGCATACGCAATCAGGCCTCCATCGTGGTCTCGGGCGGTATCAGGAGCAGCGGCGACGTTGCCAAGGCAATCGCCCTCGGTGCCGACGCTGTGTATATCGGGACGGCCGCGCTCATCGCGCTGGGCTGCCACGTCTGCCAGCAGTGCCATACCGGCAAGTGCGCCTGGGGCATCTGCACCACCGACCTGCGCCTGACCAAGAGAATCAACCCGGAAATCGGCGCCCGCCGGGCGGCTAACCTGCTCCGCGGCTGGAGCCTCGAACTGAAAGATATCCTCGGCGGACTCGGCGTTAACGCCCTGGAGAGCCTGCGGGGGAACCGCCTGCACCTCAGAGGCGTCGGCCTGACCGATACCGAGCTCGAAATTCTGGGCGTAAGAATGGCAGGAAGCTAGCATGACAGACACCAGAGATTCCGCAGTTAATATTGATGCCAGCGGTGTTTACTACCGCGAGCTTAATACCCGGCTCAGGGACATTGTTACCAACGGCAACCGCAAGATTGAGCTGCGTAATGTTTACGGGCAGAGATACATCGGCACCGACCTGAACAAGCCGGTAGATATTGAGATTTTCGGCACGCCGGGCAACGACCTCGGAGCCTTTATGAACGGACCGAGGATTATCGTCCACGGCAACGCCCAGGACGGCTGCGGCAACACCATGAACGAAGGCGAGATAATCGTTCACGGTCATGCCGGGGATACGGTCGGTCTATCAGCCAGGGGCGGCAAAATATTTATCCGT
>JAUWGD010000019.1 GCA_030606585.1 Dehalococcoidales bacterium
CTGAGGTGGCTGAAAAATGATACTTACGCTGATAGCAGGGATAGTCGTTCTTTCCGTACTTATCATCGTCCACGAGCTGGGGCATTTCATTGCATCCAAGGCTACGGGTTGCTGGGTGGAGGAATTCGGCATCGGCTTTCCCCCGCGATTGTACGGTAAAAAGTGGGGAGAAACGATATATTCCGTCAACTGGATACCCTTCGGAGGCTTCAATAAGATATCCGGGGAAGTAGACCCCGAAGCGCCGCGGGCTCTAGCGGCGAGGAGATACGGCGTAAGGCTGCTGGTTATCAGCGGCGGTATAATTATGAATCTGCTGCTGCCTTTCGTGCTCCTGGCCGTGGCGTACATGGTCCCTCACGATATGGCTTACGGACGGATTGTCGTTGAGGATATCGAAGCGGGTTCGCCGGCCCATACGGCGGGTATCCTGCCGGGAGATACCCTTCTCAAGCTAAACGGCAGGACATTGAATCATAAGGGTGATTACTCGCGGTATCTCATGCTTAATATGGGCAGAGAAATAACTATTTCGCTTGAACATGCCGATGCGACTACGGAGGATGTCAGGCTTACCGTTCCCTGGAGGCCCACGGAGCAGCGGAGGACAATCGGTACGCTTTCCAAAAACGTGGATTTGACCGTATATTCCGAGAGCCTGCCGCCCTGGGAGGCGATACCGGTGGGGGCGCGTTCCTGCATCGAGACGCTGGTTTTATATAAAAACGGAATATACGGTATGATTATCGGCACGATTCCGTTTATACCGGCCGGGCCGGTGGGTATCGTGCAGGTTACCGGAGAAGTAGCCCATACCGGCATAAGCCCGCTACTTGAACTGGCGGCGTTCATCAGCATCGCCATCGCCATTACGCAGATGATACCGTTCCCCGCCCTCGACGGCGGCAGGATTATATTTATCATTCTGGAGTGGCTGCGACGCGGCAAACGTGTCTCGGCGAGAATCGAAGGCGTCGTGCACTCTATCGGATTCATGATATTGCTGGCATTAATGTTGCTGATTACCTACCAGGATATCGCTCGCTGGATAAGCGGGGAGAGCTTGCTGGGATGAAACAACGTCGGATTAGTAAATCCATACGCATCGGCGATGTCACCATCGGCGGCGGCGCGCCCGTCGTGGTGCAGTCGATGACCAAGACCGATACCCGTAATGCCCGGGCTACTATCGACCAGATTAAAGAGCTGCAAAATTGCGGCTGTGAACTGGTACGCGTGGCCGTGCCCGATACCCGGGCCGCCGGGGCTATAGTTGACATAAAGAAGGGTATTAAGATTCCGCTGGTGGCCGATATCCACTTCGACTACCGTCTGGCTCTGGCGGCTTTGGAGGCCGGCGCCGACGGACTCCGCCTTAATCCGGGCAATATCGGGGAGGCGGACAAGATTAAAAAGGTAGTCCTGGCGGCTAAGGATAGGGGAGTGCCCATCCGCATCGGGCTGAACGCCGGGAGCCTGCCGAAGACCGATAATCCTGAGTTGACTGTCGCCGAAAGAATGGTCGAAGCGGCTTTAGAGCAGGTACATCTGCTGGAGAGTCTCGATTTCGATTTAATAAAAGTCTCGCTGAAGGCTTTCGATGTCCCCACCACCATCGAGGCATATCAGAGTATCGCGGAGAAGATACCTTACCCACTGCACATCGGCATCACCGAGGCCGGCCTCCCCCGTACGGGCGTTATCCGCAGCACGGTGGGCATCGGCACGCTGCTCTGGCTCGGAATCGGGGACACTATCCGTGTTTCCCTCACCGCCCACCCCCGAGAAGAGGTCGTCGCCGCCTACGAGATTTTAAAGAGCCTGAACCTGCGACAGCACGGGCCGGTGCTGGTAAGCTGCCCGACCTGTGGTCGCGCCGAGTCGGACGTGGTAAAATTGGCGGAAGAGGTCGAGAAAAGGCTGCAAAAAATAGATAAGCCGATTAAAGTGGCGGTGATGGGCTGTGTGGTCAACGGACCCGGCGAGGCCAAGGACGCCGATGTCGGCATCGCCTGCGGCAAGGGCAAAGGCGTTATCTTTAAAAAAGGAAAGAAAGTAGCCACGGTTGAGGAAAAAGACTTCCTCAACGCCCTGATGAAAGAGGTGGAGGGGTTATAGCTATGGTAAAAGAAAAACAAAAGCCTCTTACCCGTGAAGATGTGCTCAGGCTGATAGAGGAAAATGGGGGCACGGCTGAGGGGCTAGACCTTTCAGGTAAGACGTTAGCAGATGGGATTGACCTTAGCAAACTTGAACTTTCGAGAATAGTATTAAAGAACGTGCAATGCTTTCCCCTTTTTTGGGTGCGATTTATGTCGGGTGTCTATTTTGAGGAAGATGTTCTAAGCGACATTAACCCTGAAGAAGTTAGTTCGTCGGGTGCTCACCTTGAAAAGGCTCGCTTATTGTATGCCCACCTTGAAGGAGTAGAATTACCTTTCTCACACTTTGAACGCAGTGATTTGAGCCGTGCTCACCTTGAGGGAGCTAATTTAGCTTTCGCCTTCCTTCAGGGAGCTTCTTTAATAGATGCACATCTTGAAGGGGCTCGTTTGACAGGTGCTTGGCTTGAAGGTGCTGCATTAGGTTTAGCCCACCTTGAGGGAGCTTCGCTAGGGAATGCTAAATATACGGCTGATACTAAATTAGAAGGTGTGGATTGGGGTAACTATATTCTCGGTGAAGAGAAAAGGGGAGCCTTTCCATTGGCTGCGGAAACCTATAGGCGTCTGAAGGTGTGGTACACTAATGCTGGATATCATGACACAGCAGCGAAATTCTACTATCGTGAAAAGGAAGCTAATAGGAAATCCCTAAAACTGTTTTCAAAATCTTGGAATCATCGTATTGCATCACAACTTAGTTATTGGGTGTTTGGACATGGTGAGGGATGGAAAAGAATCCTTTTTTGGATAGCAGGATTAGTATTATTATTTGCGTTTATTTATTACAAAATAGGTACACTTACCCCCGGCACCTTTTTAGATAGTCTTTATTATAGTGCGGCTTCTTTTGTCGCCTTAGGCTACGGTGCTTGGGTAGAAGAATCCATCGGTTGGGCAAAGGGGATAGGAGTTGCTGAAACGTTTCTAGGATTTTTCATGATGACACTATTATTAGTGACATTTGTTAGAAAATGGACAAGATAGAATAGGGGCGTCTAAGAGGGGCGCAGCCCCTCTTCCCTAAACTCCCCCTCTCCTTTGAAACCTCGTAAGGAGAGGGGGATACAGGGGTTCACCCAGAAGGTTCACCCTGAAGGGGTGAGGTAGATAAAGAAACGGATTGCTTCGCCTCTGGCTCGCAATGACAGAGTACGATAGATAAAGAATAAAATACCAAGGAGGCTCAAATGAATAGAAAGGTATTATTAACACTCGTAGCAGCCGTATTTTTGCTCTCAATCGCTCTCACGGGGTGTCAGGCGGGTGGTATAGCGCAGGAAACGTATGACCAGATTTTAGCCCAGTTTGATGAAGCCCAGGACAAGATAAACGAGGCGCGAGCAAATATCGATAATATGGAAGCGGAAAGAGATGCTTTATTTGCTGAGCTCAATGAAGCAAAGTCGAAGGCCGGCGAACTGGAGGGCCTGGTAAAAAGCCTCAGAGAGCAGTATGAGCTTGTCGGGGCAACACCCGCGGAAACCGCCGAGAAAGTCGTCAAATACTATCACGATACCCATGTCTATACTACCTATGACCTGTTCATCTGCTCGGACATGGCCGGGGAAGTCTGGAATATGCTTAAAGCCCTGGGAATCGACGCGGTCATTGCCATAGGTGATACCGATAGCCTCGTTTCGGATATTCTCCAGTGCAACCACGCCTGGGTTCTGGCTGTGGTCGCTCCCGGTGAGTATCTGGCGCTGGAGGCTACCGGCGGCTATGTCATTACCAAGAGTGAAAACGCCTATTATTATAACGGTTGGTACTTCGATAGCCCCGCCGAATTGAAGAAGCATAACGACATGGTAAAAGAACACAATACCAGGGTTGAGATAATAATGGATATACACAATGAAGCTGTAGCGGTTGCTGAAGAACATGACCGGACAACCAACCCCACCACGGCAGCCCAGTTGCTGGCCGTGTATGAAAAGCTGGTAGAGGTGCGTGACGAGCAGGATGCCAAGCTGCAGCAGGTAAAGGCAGAGTTGGATAGTTTAGCTGAAAGGCTATGAGAAAGCCTAAGAGGAGTTAAGAGTGCGTATATCAAAGCTGTTCGGTAAGACATTAAGAGAGGTTCCCGCCGACGCGGATACGGTCAGCCACCAGCTGCTGGTAAGGGCGGGAATGGTCAATCAGCTGGCTGCCGGTATCTATTCCTATCTGCCACCGGGCTGGCGGGTCCTGAGGAAAATAGAAAACATCATCCGCGAGGAGATGGATAAAGCAGGCGGACAGGAAGTCAACCTGCCGGTATTGCAGCCGCTGGAGATGTGGCAGCTGACCGGTCGCGACAAAGCTTTCGGTAAATCGCTTTTCACACTTTATGACCGCCGCGAACGCCCGCTGGTCCTGGGCCCGACCCATGAGGAGGTAATTACCCAGCTGGTGGGTCGCTACGCCCAGAGCTACCGCGATTTACCCCTGCTCCTCTACCAGATTCAGGTCAAGTTCCGCGACGAGCCGCGTCCCCGGGGCGGGCTGATACGCGTGCGCGAGTTCCACATGAAAGACCTCTACAGCTTTGATATCGATGAGGCCGGGCTGGACGAGAGCTACCGGAAGATGCTCCAGGCCTACCAGAATATCTACGACCGCTGCGGCCTGACCTCGATGCTCGTCGAAGCCGACAGCGGCGCTATCGGCGGTAAGGATTCGAACGAGTTCATGGTAATCGCCGAAAGCGGCGAGGACGAAATTATCTACTGTCCCGGCTGCAAGTATGCCGCTAACATGGAGAAGGCCGTAAGTGTTAAAGAAAAAATTGATAACGGAGAGCCTCTGCCCGTGGAGGAAGTCGCCACGCCCGGCATGGGCACCATAGAAGAGGTTGCCGGTTTCCTCAAGGTGCCCCAAAGCCACACCCTGAAAGCGGTCTTTTATATTGCCGACGGCAAAATGGTCTTCGTAGTCATTCGCGGCGACCTCGACGTAAACGAGGTTAAACTGAACAACCAGCTGCATTGCTCCGAGCTGCGCATGGCTACCGAACCCGAGGTTATCGAGGCCGGTATCGTTGCCGGTGCCGCTTCCCCGGTTGGTATGAAGGGCTTTAAGGTTATCTCCGACGATTCCGTAAAATCGGGCACGAACTTCGTTGCCGGTGGCAACAAGCCGGATACCCACATTAAAAACGTGAACTACCCCAGAGACTTTAAGGCGGACATTGTGGCGGATATCGCTAATGCCCACGCCGGTGACAAGTGCCCCAAGTGCGGCGGTACTTTTGCTTCCACTCACGGCATTGAGGTCGGGCATATCTTCAAGCTGGGCACTTTCCTCAGTGAAAAGCTCGGGGCCTCTTTTATCGATGAAAAGGGTGAGTCTCGTCCGGCCGTCATGGGCTGCTACGGCATTGGCATCGGTCGGCTGCTGGCGGCGGCCATTGAGCAGAACCACGACGACAAGGGCATTATCTGGCCGGTACCCATCGCGCCTTATCACGTCTATCTCTGCCCGTTATACCGTGAGGGTTCCAAGGTGGCTGATGTAGCCGAAAAGCTGTATGCAGAGCTTGAGACAGCCGGGCTGGAGGTACTTTACGACGACCGTCAGGAATCGCCCGGCGTCAAGTTCAATGACGCCGATTTGCTGGGGATACCGTTCCGGGTGACCGTCAGCCCGCGCACCCTGGAAAAAGACAGCGTGGAGTTCAAGCTGCGCTCCGAGAAAGAGACGGAGCTGGTGCCGCTGGGAGAGATAGTGGGGAGACTCAGGGAGCTTATTGAGAGTTAATCCGCTACCTTTGAAATTCCAAAATTGAAATGAAATATAAACTTCTCATAATTCTAGCCAGCCTGCTCTCTTTAGCAATACTCCTGCCTGCCTGTGGTCTGGATTCAGAGCGTGAGGAGATTATTACCTTCACTAGCCAGGCTCTTGAGATTGAGGCTAAAAGGAATGAACTAAACTCGTATATTGGTTTGAGGGCCGGAAGACAATCAGGTTTTGGCCTTCCTGCGTTAGAAGGGTTTGTAAAACAATACTTTCTTAACGGATATTCACAAGATGATGTTGAACTTGAGGGAATGACATCTCTAAGAAAGAGGCTATTGTTTTTAGATTACTCTCAATCTATTCAAGTTATTAAGGATACTTTGAATGATATTTATTCCTCGGAAGTTGAGTTAGCTGAACTTCAACTTCAAGGTGAAGGATATTATGTCGGTGCTTTCGATTCTGGTATACCATTTTTCGGAGCAATGTTAGTATTGCCTGAAGTTAATCAACAAAATATCGAGTTTTGGCTGGAGGAATATAAGTCTTGGCAGTTCCCTGCCTCGTCATCTACATTATTGATGAATCATCCTTGGGTAGAACTTCAACTATTGCGTAGGGATGTTTATACCCGCTGGGCAGAAATTCTCCGTGAGCATGGCATTGACCCTGCACAAGAGGGATTTACTGAGTTGGTCGGTAGATAGAGCTTCAATACCCTTGCCTCCCCTGTTCTACTTTTGGTAACTGGCATCGGTTTGCCCAATAAGGTGGTGGGATAGTCAGGTAGGTTAATCATGTTGGGGGGTGGGGATACACACTTATGGATAAGCCTTAGATGCTGCGAGGGTGGCAGGGTGGGAAAAGATAACAGCGAAGGGTGGGGTGGCTGTTAGCCCCTCAGCGTCGCGCCCAGTTCACCGGTAAGCCGCTTCAGGATTTGCTCCTCTACCTTGTTGACTTCTTCGTCGGTCAGGGTATGTGTGGGCGACTGGTAAACAAGCCGGTAGGCGAGCGATTTCTTCCCCGCGGCCACCTGTTTGCCGGAATACACGTCGAAGAGGATAACATCGCTAATCAATGAGAAGCCCTTGATGATTTCCAGGATTCTCTGGTGCGTCACCTCGGTATCTACTACAAGGGCCAGGTCCCTGATGGTGCTCGGGAAGCGCGGTATCGCCCGGAACATCTCATGGCTGGTCGCGAAGGGCAATAGCGCCGAAACGTTAATTTCGAACAGGCATACCGGCCCGTCAAGCTCAAAGGCATCGGCTACCCTGGTGTGAAGTTCGCCGATAACACCCAGTTTCACTTTCATGTCCTTATCTTCGATAACCATGGCGGCCTGTCGTGCGGGATGCAGTCCCTCGTCGTTGCTTTTCTCGAAGCTGACAGCCACGCCCAGGTGGTCGAGTAAGCCTTCGACAACTCCCTTGACGTCATAAAAGTCGAAAGAGCCATCGCCGCCTAGCCATGACTTCTCGGCCCTGGGGCCGCTCATGATGCCGCATAACACATCCGGTTCATCGGGCAGGTCGTTTCCCCTGGAAAGGTATATCTTGCCCAGCTCGAAGAGCCTGATGCCGCCCTCTTCGTGCTTGCGGTTGGCAGCCAGGGTGGACAACAGGTTGGCGCGGAGGTTGGGACGCAGGTATTCCTGGTCGGCCGTCAGCGGCTTAACGATGCGTAAAGGCAGCGGTTCCGGGGGACGGGGTTCCGGTACCAGGTCGCTCAGCGCCTCGAGGCCGGTCAGCGGATGGGTGATTATCTCCTGGAAACTGTGGCCCACCAGGCACTGTCTCAATTTTCTCTTCAGGCTGAGGATGGGTGCCGGGTTCTGCCGGGGTATCGAGTCATCGAGCATGGTGGTGGGAATCTTGTCATAGCCGATAATACACGCGACTTCTTCGATAAGGTCTACGTCCTGCTTGATATCGCTGCGCCAGTAGGGTGTTTTCGCCGATATCTTCGAGCCTTCTGCCCGGCATTCGAAACCCAGTGAGGTCAGGGATTTCACTATAAGGTCGCGACTTACTCCCACGCCCATGACACGTTTTACTTTCTCGGCGGTGACGGTGACGGGTTCGGTTTTTTTCTTACCGGGATAAACATCTATGATGCCTTTAGCCACTTTCCCGCCGCCCAGCTCCGAAATCAGCTGCGTGGCATGGCGCAGGGTGGGGATGGTCATTCCGGCGCTGATGCCGCGCTCGAACCGCATCGAGGCTTCGCTCAATAGACCGAGGTGGCGGCTGGTATAATGAATACTGGCCGCTTTAAAGCTGGCGGCTTCCAGCAGGATGGATGTGGTGCTTTGGGTAACCTCGCTGTTGAGACCGCCCATGACTCCCGCGATGGCCACCGTCCCCTGGCCGTCGGCGATGGTTAACATATCGCCGGTAAGTTTGCGTTCTTCTTCGTCCAGTGTATAGAAGTTTTCACCCTGGGCAGCCCGGCGCACGATTATTTTCTTATTTTTGAGTTTATTATAGTCGAACGAATGCAGGGGTTGCCCGTACTCCAGCATGACGTAGTTGGTAATATCAACGATGTTGTTTATCGGGCGCTGGTCACAGGCGATGAGTCGCTCCTGCAGCCAGGCCGGCGATTCGGTTATCTTAACGTCCGTAATAAGGCTGGCGGAGTACCTGGGGCACAGGTCGGGGTCGGCGATTTCTATCGTCATTTGTTCCTCTATAGCGTCGCCGGTCTCTTTGTAGCTGGTTTCCGGGATGTGCATCTCCTGTCCGCTGAGGGCGGCGACTTCGCGGGCGATGCCGACTACCGAAAGGCAGTCGGGGCGGTTGGGCGTGATATCGATGTCGAGGACGGTATCGCCCATGTGTTCGGCCAGCGGCTTCCCGATTTCCGCCTCCGCCGCCAGGACCATGATGCCTTCGTGATTTTCAGATATGCCCAGTTCCTTCTCGGAGCAAATCATGCCGCTGGAGGCGACGCCGCGAATCTTGGCTGTTTTCAGTTCCTCGACTTCACCGTTATAGGGATTTATCAGGCGGGCTCCGACACTGGCAAAAGCAATCTTATCGTTGACATTCAGATTGGGAGCGCCGCAGACAACGGTCTCCTGCCCGGTGCCAAGTTCGACCGTCGCCAGGCGGAGCCGGTCGGCGTCGGGGTGGGGGTTGACCGCCGTTATCTGCCCGACGACCACGTTATCCCAGCTGCCGCCGGTGGTGATTATTTCGGCCACCTCGAATCCGGCCATCGTCAGCCTCTCGGCAAGTTCGGCCGGGGGCAGGGTAACATCCACGTAGTCTTTCAGCCAGTTTAAAGGTACTCTCATATTATTTTCCTGAATTGTTTATTAAAACAGTGTTATTGTCATTGCGAGGAGCCGAAGGCGACGTGGCAATCTCAAATACGGTCATGCGGATTGCTTCGCGGAGTTTATCCTGAGCGTAGCGTGAGGGCTCGCAATGACGCCTGGCGTCTGTTTAACAATTCTTATATATTCGCTCCTAAAATTGCCTCAGGAACCTGAGGTCGTTATTATAAAAGAGCCGGATATCATCGATGCCGTAGCGGAGCATGGGCAAACGGTCGATACCGAGGCCGAAGGCAAAGCTGGTATATTCCTCAGGGTCGATGCCGCCGCGGCGGAGCACGTCGGGGTGGGTCATGCCGCACCCCCCTAGCTCTATCCAGCCGCTGTTCCCGCAGAGACGGCAGCCGGAGCCCTTGCAGACGATACAATCGATGGCGATTTCTGCGCCCGGCTCCACGAACGGAAAATAGTCGACGCGGAAACGTACCTTTCTGTCATCGCCGAAGTAGCGGCGGGCGAACTCGTAAAGCGTCCCCTTGAGGTCGGCCATGGTAATGCCCTTATCGACGGCGATGCCGTCAATCTGGTGGTGCATCCAGCCGTGAGTAGCGTCGGTGGCCTCATAACGGTAGACCTTGCCGAACTCAACTGCCCTTATCGGCGGCTTCAAGCGTTCCAGCGTCCGGGCGGTGACGGCTGTATTATGGGTGCGCAGAAGCTGTTTGGCTCCCTTTTTTCCGGCGGGTACATCGAGCCAGAATGTCGACATTGAATCGCGGGCGGGATGTTCGGCGGGTATATTCAGTGCTTCGAAGTTATAATAGTCCCACTCCACCTCGGCTCCCTCGATTAGCTGAAATCCCATGGAGGTGAAAATTCCGCATATCTCGTCGGTTGCATGAGTAATCGGGTGCAGGTGCCCGACCGGATAGGGACGTCCCGGCAGGCTGATATCGATTGCTTCCCTGGCTGCCTCCGAAGTCAGCTGTGCGTCACGAAGAGACTGCCCTTTCTGCCCGGCGCTGTTATCGAGTAGAGTTTTCAGCTGGTTGGCGGCGGCTCCCACGGCTTTTTTTTCTTCTATGGACAATGTCGCCAGGCTGCGTAGAATCCGGGTCAGCGGGCTTTTCTTACCCAGGTAATGAACGCGCCACGATTCCAGGTCCCTGGTATTGTCAATACCATTCAACTGCTCCAGGGCTTCCGCTTTAAGTTCTTCTATTTTCTTTAACATTTTTACGCCTGTTAAAAATATCCCCTTCCTCTGCTGAAGGGAAGGGGAACAGGTTGTGATGATTTTTAGGAGTCGGAGTGTTTTATTCCTGGCCTTTCCCTCCAGCGAGAGTTACTAGGCTGCTAAAGCTTTCTGGCTCCCTGACGGCCATATCGGCCAGCATCTTCCGGTTAATTTCTATGCCGGAATTCTTCAATCCGTTCATGAATTTACTGTAAGTGATTCCCTGCGCGCGGCAGGCGGCATTGACGCGTAGAATCCAGAGTCGCCTCATGTCGCCTTTTCGCTCGCGCCGGTGGAAATAGGCATAGCTCAACGACTTTATCATGGACTCCTTGGCGCGCTTGATGAGTCGGTGCTTGGTGCCCCGGTGGCCCTTGGTCATGGCCAGTACTTTCTTATGTCGCTGGTGTGAGGTTACTCCTCTTTTTACTCTGGACAAGTGATTGCTCCTCCTGTCTATTTGACCCCGTGGGGTATCAACCTTGATATCCGCTTGCGGTCACGGGGATTTAATTCTATCATCTCGTCAAACTGGCGCCGCACCCGCTTGGATTTCTTGGTGCGAAGGTGGCTTTTCGGCCCCTTGGCACGCATGATTTTACCGCTGCCCGTAATATGGAAACGGCTCTTGGCGCCTTTATGCGTTTTGAGTTTTGGCATTCGCTGGTTCCTTTTCTTCTTCTTTTGCTTTGGGCTTGGTTCCGGCCGGGGCCATGATGATATCCATCCTTCTCCCCTCCATTATCGGCTTTCTCTCCAGCGAGGCGACATCGCTCAATTTCTCCGCCATCCGCTGTAAGATTTTCCAGCCCAGGTCGGGGTGTGTGATTTCACGCCCCCGGAACATCAATGTTACTTTTACTTTATCGCCGTCAACCAGCAGCTTCCTGGCTGTCCTGGCTTTGGCTTCAAAATCATGAATACCTATCTTGGGTCGCAGGCGAATTTCTCTGAGTAAAGAGACCCTCTGGCTTTTTTTCGCCTGTTGCTCTTTCTTTTGCTGCTCGTACTTAAACTTACCGTAATCGAGTAATCGACATACGGGAGGTACTGATGTAGGAGCTACCTCGACGAGGTCCAGGTTATGCTTTTTCGCCGTCTCCCGTGCCTGAATCAAGGGCATGATACCGAGCTGTTCGCCCTTATCCCCAACCAGGCGAACCTCTCTAGCGATTATTCGCTCGTTGACACGAAGTTGTTTAACTATGTCCTTTTAAACCTCCTCCAAACACAGGTATCCTACGAACAAAAACTATACCATATTTTCATAGGGTAAATCAACTCCCTGAACCTGAGAATACGGTATCGCCTTCCATTTTACACTTTATCGGCGATTTCCCTGGTCAGGATTTCCAGGAAGTCGGAAAGGGGCTGGACGGGCAATTGCTCGCCGCTGCGGGGCCGCACGGAAACGGAGTTGTCGGCCACCTCTTTATCACCGATGATAACCATGTAGGGTATTTTATACAACTGAGCCTGCCTGATTTTCAGGTTCATCCTCTCGGAACGGTCGTCCACCTCTGCCCGCACTCCCCGGCTCCTGAACTCGGCCTCCAGCTTGCGGGCGTGGTCGAGATGACGGTCGGCGACCGGTATTATCTTCACCTGCACCGGTGCCAGCCATACCGGGAAGGCGCCGGTATAATGTTCAATCAGGAGTCCGAAGAACCGCTCCCAGGAACCCAGCAGGGCGCGATGTATCATGTAAGGCCGGTGCTCCTGTCCGTCCGCGCCAACGTACATTAAGTCAAAGCGCTCCGGCAGGTTAAAATCGAACTGTATGGTGGTCATCTGCCACTCGCGTCCGATAGCGTCCTCAATCTTCAGGTCTATTTTGGGGCCGTAGAAAGCGCCGCCGCCTTCGTCGACTTCATACTCGAGTTTGTTCTCATCAATGACTCCACGCAGGGCATCCTGCGCGTCCTGCCACATCTTTTCGGTGCCGATCGATTTTTCGGGTCGTGTGGACAGATAGACCTTGATGTTTTTAAAGCCGAAGACACGCCACATGTGCAGCGAAAAGCGGAGAACCTCGGATATCTCGCTGTTCATCTGCTCTGGAGTGCAGAAGATATGGGCATCGTCCTGGGTCATGCCGCGGGTACGCATCAGGCCCAGTAAGACACCGCTGCGTTCGTAGCGGTAAACGGTGCCCAGTTCCGCCCAGCGCAGGGGTAAATCGCGGTAGGAGCGAATCTGGGATTTATAGGCGTACATGTGGAAGGGGCAGTTCATCGGCTTGAGATAATAGTCCTGTCCATCGATGTCTATCGGCGAGTACATGTTCTCCTGGTAGAAGTCCAGGTGGCCGCTGATTTCCCAGAGCTTGCTCAGCCCGATATGCGGGGTGTACAGGATTTCGTAGCCGTTGGCGAAGTGCTCCTGCCTCCAGAACTCCTCGATGGTGGCGCGGATACGTCCCGCCTTCGGCAGGTAAACGATAAGTCCGCTGCCTATCTCGTCGGACGTGGTGAACAGTTCGAGCTCTCTACCCAGTCGGCGGTGGTCGCGCTTCTTGGCTTCTTCTATCGTGGCCAGATGCGCATTGATTTCCTTCTCGCTGTTGAAAGCGATGCCGTAGATTCTCTGCAGCATGGGGTTGCGTTCTTTGCCCCGCCAGTAAGCCCCGGCGATGTTGGTCAGCTTGAAGGCTTTAATCTCGCCGGTGGACTTGACGTGGGGCCCCCGGCACAGGTCAACGAAGTTGCCCTGCTCGTAAACGCCCAGCTTTTCGTCGGGTATCTCGTCAATCAGTTCCAGCTTGTAGGGCTGGGACGCGAACAGTTTTTTAGCCTCTGCCCTGGTGATTTCCCGGTGAGTGAAGGGTAAATCCGCCTTGATTATCTCGCGCATCTTCTCTTCGATAACGGGCAGGTCGTCGGGCGTAAGCGTGTGCGGCAAATCGAAGTCGTAATAGAAGCCGTCTTCAATCGACGGGCCGATGCCGAATTTTACGTCCGGGAATACGGACAGCACCGCCTCGGCCATGACATGGGAGGCGGAATGCCGCATGGCTTCCAGTTGATTTTCTGCGTTCACGGGTTTAATTATATCAGCGTTCAGCTACGAACGCAACGGAGTGGGCAGCATTACCAGGCAAGTAGTTCCTGCTTTTACATTCGCAGTTTCGCTGTGCTAGACTGATTCGTGTCCCACTCCATAAATAAAATCTTTCTCATTTTAGGCTTATCCATCTTTTCCTCTATGGTCGGCATCGGCATCATAGCACCGCTGCTGCCGATTTATGCCAAAAATCTGGGTGCCACCGGTGTCTGGATAGGCGTAATCTTTGCCGGTTATGCTATCTCCCGCACCGTCGTCCTGCCGTTTGTCGGTAAATTGTCGGACCGCCGCGGCCGTAAGCTGGTTATATCCGTCGGTCTGTTCCTTTTCGCCCTGACCTCTTTTGCCTATGTCCTCGCCGATAACGTGGTCAGCCTGCTGGTAATACGGCTGTTGCAGGGTGTGGCCGCGGGCCTTGTTCAACCTATTTCTCAGGCATATATCGGCGATATCGCCCCGGAAGGTGAAGAAGGGAAATGGATGGGATACTTTAACGCCACGTTTTTAATAGGCTGGGGCTGCGGCCCCCTCATGGGTGGGATTCTGAATGATTATTTCGGGATGGATTCCGCTTTTTACGTTATGGGCGGTCTCAACGTGGTGGCGTTTCTGGGTGTCACTATCTTCCTGCCGGAAGTCGTCCGTAAGGGAAAAGAGGCTGCCTCGGGGTCTTCTTTTAAGGATATAGCATCCAGCAATTTAACCAGGGGACTCTTTAGCTTCCAGGTCGGCGATGCCGCCCACCGGGGTATCGTACAGACTTTCATTCCCGTTTTTGGTGGTCTGACTATCGGCCTGAGTTCGTCGCTTATCGGGACGATATTATCGGTCCTCGTTATAGGAGCGGGACTTATTCAGGTATTTACCGGCCGACTCGCCGACAGGTTTAATAAAAGACGTGTTGTGATTATCGGGAGTATCGGTATAATCGTTTCCATGCTGGTGATTCCTCAGGCTTTCAGCTTCTGGACGTTGCTGGTTTTTCTGGCTATCGCTATTATTGGTGACGCTACGGCTTTACCGTCCGCTTCGGCTCTTGTTATTGAAGAGGGAAGAAAATTCGGTATGGGTATATCCATGGCCACGTTCAATATCGGTCTGGGTGTGGGCATGTCCGTCGGACCGATTCTGGCCGGACTGGCAGCAGATTTATGGGGTGTAGAATTCGCTTTTTATTTCATGGCAGCTCTCATGCTTATCAGCACCATTGCCTTCAGCGGGTTTACACGCCGTCAGCCCAGAGCCGGTACCTAGAGGCGTCGTTTATTTATTATATTATCGATAAAGCTCACCAGGAAAAGGAGAACCGCGCTCAATGCCAGCGCCCCGAGGTCGAGGTATTTTACCGATACCAGCTTGCTGACAATCCCCAGCGCCCCGCCCCCGATGAGTGCCGCCAGCGCCCCCGCCGCGGTCACCTTAAGCTGCTTCTTGAAGAACCCGGCTATCACCGGTAGAATCACCCCGCAGGTATATACCGTATAGGCAAACAGCAGGGCGCTGATTATTCCCTTGAGCAACAGCGCCACCGCCAGCGAGATGATGCCCAGCAGTATTATCAGCCAGCGGGAACGGGGCAGGATTTTATTTTTATCGGTCGTTGCGCGTAATCCGCCGATGATATCCACCGTCAGGATGGTGCCGGCGCTCAGCAGGGTGGTATCCGCCGAGGACATCATGGCGCAGAGCAGCGCCGCCAGGACGATGCCTCCCAGAAGCGGCGGAAATACCTCGCTGATGACCATGGGGAGGGCCTGCTCCGCCGCAATATCGGGGAACAGCACGGCAGCGCCCATGCCTATCAGCGTCACGGCAAAGGCTATCGGTATAATGAGCCCCGCCGTCCAGAAGGTGGACGCCCGTGCCGTGGCATCGTCTCTGGCGCAGAATATCCGCGAGTACATGTCCGGCCCGACCACGTAGGTCAGTCCGACCACCAGCAGCAGAGAGGCAAGACTGGCCCCGCCGAATTGGGTACTGGTAGGAAAGGAAAACATATCCGCTGACAGCGCGCTTTGCAGTCCGTCCCATCCTCCCAGCCGTGACAGCAGCATTCCCAGCCCGGCGAAAATCCCTCCGAAGATTAACACCGATTGAAAAAAGTCGGTGCGGATGACGGAATACTGGCCACCCAGTACGGTGTAAGTAATAAAGACGAAGGAAAATATTACCATCCAGAGGGTCTCATTGCCCATTCCCAGGATGCTCATTATCTTGCCGGCGGCTATAATTTGAGCGGCGATGATGCCTATCCAGGCGACGACAATCAGGACCGAGGAGGCGAAAGCCATGCGCCGGTCGTACTGCTTGCCTATCAGCTCGGGGAGGGTATAGAGGGCGTATTTCCGCACTCTCCTGGCGAAAAACAGCCCCAGCACTATCAGACCGATGCTGCCCGCCAGCAGCCACCAGGCGCCGGTCAGGCCCCGCTGAAAGCCCAGCCCGGCCATGCCCACCGTGGCCGACCCTCCGATAATCGTGGCCAGCAGCGAACCGACGATAAAGAATGAAGCCCCTTTTCTACCGGCTACGAAGAAGTCGTCCGCCTGCCTCGCCTTTTTACGGCTGACCGCTCCGATAATAAGAATGACCGCGAAATAGAGGATAATTACTATTAGTTGGCACACTTTTATTTTCCTTAATTGTGTGGAGTTATTTGAATGAGATAAAAGAGAAAGGCAGTCGGGGAATACCGGCTGGTGCGGACATAGCTTAATTTACATAGAATTATTATATACTTGGCTTTTCGGTGCCTAAAATGGCGATTTCTATCTTCTGACCGCACTTGGAGCAGGTAATATTGAGGGTAATCGGCTGCCGCATTACCCTTTCGGCGACTGCCGATACTACGGAATCGACATTATCCAGTCGCGCGTCCAGCATATCGATTCGCTGAATGATACGTTCGATTTCCGCTCCGGGGTCTTCGTTAGTGGTTTCCAGTTTATCCTGCTTTGCCAAGTTCTCGGTCCTCACTAATATAAAACTAGATTTATTATATGTCTCTACGAGGAAATATGTCAAAGATATGATGTGAATAATTACACCATGTTGATTTATAGAAAATTGAGGGGTATAATCCTGAATACGAAGTATGAGTTAATCTGGTAATAATCAAAGAGGAGGGAAGACAAATGGCCGAGAAAGAAGTTGGTAAGGTAATGGACTTCTTTGCCCATCCGGTAGTCGCCGGAATCGATATGACCGGAACGCTCAAAGTAGGGGATAAAATTCACATCAAGGGACACACCACGGATATCGAAATGGAAATCGCCTCGATGCAGATTGACAATGCTAACGTTGACAAGGCTAAGAAGGGCGATTCCATAGGTATCAAGGTTCCTGACAGGGTAAGGCGAGGAGACACCGTTTACAAAGTCACCGACTGAAAAACTCTCACGCTTAATATTATCTGATGTTTTTAACCCTTAACCCGCTCTTTCTCCTCTTTTTTGATTGAGACCTTACTGAAATCTTGGGATTAACTTGAAGATTGATTCCCGAGTATGTCCTGCTGGGTTAGGAGCGTGTCCATGACTACAGGTTTTAGTGATTATGATAAGTATGATGGACTCGGTCTGGCCGGGCTCGTCCGCGAGAAGAAGGTCAAGCCCGTTGAGCTGGTAGAAGAAGCGATAAGTCGCATTGAAAGACTCAATCCGCAGCTCAATGCCGTCATTCATAAGATGTACGAGCAGGCTCGCCGCACCGCCGAAGGAGACCTGCCTGACGGTCCTTTCAAGGGCTTACCCTTCCTGCTGAAAGACCTGGCGATGTGCTGTGCTGGAGCACCCCTGTGTAATGGCAGCCGATTCTTCAAGGACTTTGTGCCGGACCACGATTGTGAGCTGGTCAGGCGACTTAAGGCGGCTGGCGTCATTGTTATTGGCAAGACCAACACGCCGGAGTTCGGTCTGGCATTTGTGACCGAGCCGGAATTGTTCGGCCCCGCCAACAACCCCTGGGACCTGACCCGAACCACCGGCGGTTCCAGTGGCGGTTCGGCAGCGTCTGTAGCCGCGCGGATAGTCCCCGTGGCACACGCCAGTGACGGCGGCGGTTCCATACGCGTTCCATCTTCCTGCTGTGGTGTTTTCGGCCTCAAGCCGACGCGTGGGCGTAATCCGGCCGGGCCTGATTTTGGCGACATGTGGCGCGGCTTTGCCGGCGACCACGCTATCACCCGCTCTGTGCGTGATAGCGCCGCTTTACTGGACGCTACGGCTGGCCCTGATACCGGGGCTCCTTATTACGCGGCGCCGCCGGCTCGCTCCTTCTTGAGTGAGGTCGGGGAGGACCCCGGAAAACTGCGCGTTGCCTTCACATCGGAGCCTTTCCTAGGTAATACCGTCGAAGAAGATTGTATAAAGGGCCTGGAGACAACTGTTAAGCTATGCGAGGAGCTTGGTCATGAGGTTGTGGAAGCTGTGCCACCGATAGACGGTCAGGTTATTGCCAGGGCTTTTATGACGATAATATGCAGCGAAACCAGGGCATTCATTAAGGAAGCTGAGGAATTAATTAACCGCAAAGCTTCTTATAAGGATTTTGAACCGCTCACCTGGATTGTTGCCCTGCTCGGTGATGAATTCACGGCATCTGATTTATCCCGTGCTATCAACTCGATTCAGTTTGCCTCGCGGAAGGTAGGCGAATTTTTCGAAAGATATGATGTCTTGCTGACGCCGACGCTGGCTATGCCGCCCCTGAAAACGGGTGAGTCTCAGGTAAAAGGAATTCAGGCTGTGATGATGAAATTATTCGGCCGTCTTAATGCCGGGGGTT
>JAUWGD010000168.1 GCA_030606585.1 Dehalococcoidales bacterium
TATGCCCTGCTCAGTCCGCCCCTGAGAGACAGGTTCGGCTTCGTGTACCGCCTCGATTTCTATGACCAGGCATCACTGGAGAAAATAGTGGCACGCTCCGCCCGCATCCTCCAGGTGGAGGCGGACGAGGAGGGGCTGAAAGAGATAGCCCGCCGCGCCCGCGGCACGCCCCGCGTCGCCAACCGACTGCTAAAGAGGGTCAGGGACTACGCACAGGTCATCGCCGACGGCATCATTACAAAAGAGGTGGCTGAAGTGGCGCTTGTAAAACTTGGAGTAGACCCCATCGGGCTGGACGAAATAGACCACAAGGTGCTGCATACGATTATCGAGAAGTTCAACGGCGGGCCGGTGGGACTTGACACAATCGCCGCTTCCATCAGTGAAGAGTCCGACACCATTACGGACGTTTACGAACCCTACCTCATGCAACTGGGCTTCCTGGAACGCACGCCGCGGGGTCGGGTAGCCACCCCCCACGCCTACGAGCACCTAGGCCTGCCCTACAATAAAAAGCCCCCGCAGGGAACGCTGCTGTAGAAACCGCTTAAAACCAAGTACCCATCATACTTTCAAACAATCTTCAAATATTTATCCAAAATAATGTAATAAGTACTTGACATTTAGTATATTATATATTACAATATGTATTGTATAGATTACTGATTGCTCAGGAGGTTAATCATGGCGCCATTACAAAAAAGAGCCTGGTGGGGACTCGGGGTGGGGCTTGTTTTTGCCGCAGCTTTTACACTGGTATTTATTCTTAAGGGAGGCATTGAGACCTTTAACGAAGACCAGGGATTCCGAATAATCATCAACGTGCTATGGGTGGGTGGCCTAATTGCCAATCTCGTCATCGTGAACCTGGCCCTACGCAAACCCGGCATGGTCGATGAACGGGATTTAAGAATAGTCGAAAGGGCGCCCCGTATCCAGTGGCTGGCGGTCGTTTTTACGCTGGTGGCCTGGATGATAGCCCTCACCGAAATTTACTGGGAGCAGGGGCAAATACCCGTTATTTTCCTGTACGTGATATTCATGTCGGTACTCATCGTCAGCACAATCTCCCAGTGTCTGGGAATACTCATCGGCTACTGGAGAAGCCGGTAACTGTGAAATGGAAAAGGAGGTAGGCAACATGACTATAAGTCAAAAGACCGCCTGGGCTCAGCTGGTAATATTCGGCGCTCTGGTAATCGGCTGGGTGATACTCTTCTCGATTAACGGCACCGTATTTTACTGGCAGGATGAGACCATGATGATGACCTTCTACTGGCTCTGCGCCGCCGCTTTTACCGCGCTGGTTATCATGAATGTGGTCGCCGGTATCCTGAAAAGCAGCCTCAAAGCCGTCACCGACGAGCGCGATAAAGGAATTTTCCGTAAAGCCTCGCTCTGGGCGACCGGCGTATCCTACAGCGTCGTCGCCGCCCTGCTGCTGGCACTGGCCATCACTTATATGAACGAAGGCAGCGAGACCCTCCCCGTCTATTTCCCGCTGTTCATCGTTATCGTCGGCGGAGTGACGTTGATACTCACGCAGGCCATCACGGCGTTGCTGCTGTACGGTCGAAAGGTAAATCATGCAGAAAGCTAGGATAAACAATCGCATCAGAAGACTACGCTTCGACCACGATGAAATGACCCAGGAGGAGCTGGCAATTCGAGTGGGCTGTACCCGGCAGACCATCATCGCCCTGGAGCAGGGTAAATACGTGCCGTCCATTGAGCTGGCTTTCAAAATCGCCCGGGCTTTCGGCGTGACGCTGGAACAGGTCTTTCAGTACGAGGAATAAAGGAGTAAAATAAACGGCATGAAAAGGGTACTGGTCCATACCTGCTGCGCCCACTGCGCCGCCTACACGGTGGAACACTGGCGAAAGCAGGGCTACGAGGTCGGCGGCCTGTGGTACAACCCCAATATTCACCCCTACACCGAGCACCGGAGTCGACTCGAAAGCATGGAATTGCTGGCGCGGGAGATAGAACTGCCGCTGATAGTCACCGAGGGCTATGATATCATCGAATACTTCCGCCGGGTGGTCGGTCACGAGGACGAACGGTGCCGCTATTGCTTCGACCTCAGACTGCTAAAAACGGCGGAAGCCGCCCGGGAGCATGGCTACGATGCTTTCACCACTACCCTGCTCATCAGCCCCCATCAGAAGCATGACATCATCCGGGAAATCGGTAATAAAATCGCCGCGGAGCAGGGCGTGGAATTCCTCTACGCCGACCTGCGGAAACGCTACTCGGACAGCCGGCACATCACCAAGCCGATGGACCTCTACCGCCAGCAGTACTGCGGCTGTATTTTCAGCGAGTGGGAACGCTACAAAGAGAATGAAGAGTAAAATCCTGCTGTTAACAATTATCTTACTCACTACAATACTTTTATGTGCCTGTCAATCGGCACCGGACACGGCTACGGTTACTCAGGTTATCGACGGTGATACGATTGTTATCGACACCGGCCAGCGAGTCAGGTACATCGGCATCGATACGCCGGAGGTCCATCCAATACCGGAAGCCTGCGGCGCGGAAGCATGGCAGGCTAACCGACAGCTGGTGGAAGGAAAAAGTATTCGACTGGAACGAGACATATCCGAAACGGACAAATACGGCCGACTGCTTCGTTACGTCTATGTGGATAACACACTGGTTAATGCCGAACTCGTCAAACTCGGCATGGCGGAAGCTAAAGCCTACCCACCCGATACCAGATACCAGGAACTGCTGGAGCAATTGGAAGAGGAGGCCAGGCAGGCGGGGCGGGGAATATGGGCAAAATGAAGGGGAGCCTCGAATAGAGGCTCCCTCCCTGGCTTTTTAAGTCTTCTTCCTGTCAGTTATTTAACGGTAACGGTTAAAGTATAAGTCCACTCGGCTTTCTCGCCACCCTCCCAGGGTCGACTGTATTCCATTGATATTGTGGCTGTACCTGCTTTCAATGCTTCAAACGTCCACACTTCCTGACCGGGTGTTCCGGGTGGCGGTGGAGGGTCGCTCTCAGGGCTGATAAATTCATGCTCTACCTGCTCCAATACATTGGTATCGCTGATTTGCGCTTCCTCGGACCACTCGAATCCGGTCGTTGGATTTGAACATAAAGTTACCGTCAATGAACCGCCAGCCTGAATCTCAAACTGTTCACTAATGTGCTTCTGGCTCATAAAATCATCACAGGTAACGGCGACAGACACCTTATTGGGAGCCGGTGAAACAGGCCCTTCTGTAGCTCCCGACGAACACGCCATCAGAGATACGGCCAGAATAGCTACCAGACCAACTATAATTAACTTTACTTTCATCTCTCTTTCCTCTCCTTTATATATTCGACGGGGATGGTATCGCTACCGCCCCCGTCTTCCGAATATCAGTCTACTATGGCATAGGCCATCTGTACATTGGTGGTTATTTCCATTTCGCCGGGTCTGATGGGTGTTTCCATCGGCGGGGCTGCCTCAGCCATGGCTATCATATCGCCGCGGTAGACGGGACCGGGCATGTAGGAAC